>JBFJNB010000019.1:0-12866 GCA_041633655.1 Lysobacterales bacterium
ATCGCGATGGCCACCTTGAGCGGCCACTCGTCGGGTCCCAGCAGTGGCTCGGCCCGGGCATCCGAGCCGTCGGCCTCGGTGCCGGCGCGCATCAGCGCGAAGCCGCCGAAGATCGACCGCGCCGCCGAGCCGGAGCCGAGCCGGGCCGCGCGCGACAGCTCCGCCGGCGAGTCGCCGGTATTCAGCGCGGCCGCACGCGCCAGCGCCAGCGCGGCGAAACCGGACGCGGAGGACGCGAGCCCGGCGGCGGTAGGAAAATTGTTACGGCTTTCGATCCGGGCGCGCAGCGACGGATCGGACCGGTCGCGAAACCGGTCCAGCCACGCGAACACCCGCGCCGCGGCGCGCTCGTCCGCCGCCCCGTTCAAAACGAACCCATCGGCAGAAGCGCCGAATGCGATCGAGGTTTCGGTCGCGAAGCGGTCCAGCGTGATCGACAGCGAGCCGGCGGCCGGCAGGTTCAGCGCCGGGTCGCGCTTGCCCCAGTACTTGATCAGCGCGATGTTGGGATGGGCGCGGGCACTAGCCTGCATCGCTCACCAGCCTCCAACTGCGACGCCCCTCATGGGAGCCCTATTTTGCGAATCGACGCGGCGCTTGTCACCCGCTCGCGCAGCACCGGAGCGCACTGAGCCAGCGCGCGTTCCAACTCCCGGCAGGCTCGCCGGTAGCGGTACCTCAGCCGGGCGCTCTGGATCAGCGCGCGCGGCTGGCTCCAGAAGTCGCGAAGCAGGAGGCCCGGCGACGCGCGGCGGCCTTCCGCCAGCAGCGCGAGCAGGCGCTCGGGGATCGGATCGCTGTGCGCGTCGGCGACCACCCGGATCACCGCGATCGGGCATCCGGCGGCCGCCGCGGCCGCGCACACGCCGGCGCTCTCCATGTCGACCGCGATGCAGTCGAAGCGCTCGCCCGCGAGCCGCTTTTCGGCCGGCGTTGCCAGCACCGTTGGGTTCGCGAGCAGCCGGCCGCACGCCGGCGCTAGCGGGCCGCTCAGCGCCGCGCGCAGGGCCGCCGTGAGCCCGGTATCGGGATGCCACGCGGCGGTCTCGGTGACGATCTCATCGGGCACGATCAAGGCGCCGGGCTTGAGCTCCCGCCGCAGTGCCCCGGCGACCCCGACGCTCAGGAGCAGGGTGGCGCCGGCGTCGAGCAGGCGCTCGGCGGCGATCCGGGCCCGGGTGGGGCCGACACCCGACCGCACGACCTCGAACCAACCGGCGGCGCCGTCCCGGCCGAGCCCGGCGCGCGCGGCGCGCGCCTCGCGCGGGAGCGCGGCAACCACGCCCACGCCAGTCATCGTCAGTTCGACTCAGTCGGGGCGGCGGTAGATCCGGCCGTCCTTCATCACGAAGGCAACCGCGCTCAACACGCCGACATCCGCTAGCGGGTCGCCGGCCACCGCGATCAGGTCCGCCAGCTTGCCCGGCCCGATCCGGCCCAGCCGCTCGGACTCATCCAGCAGTTCGGCCGCGTCCACGGTGGCCGAGCGCAGCGCATCGGCTGGCGCCATCCCGGCGTCGACCAGCAGCACGAACTCGCGCGCATTGTCGCCGTGCGCCGAGACCCCGCTGTCGGTGCCGAACGCAATCTTGACCCCGGCCGCGTAGGCGCGGGTGAACATCGCCTTCATCTGCGGGCCGATCGCGGCCGCCTTCGGGCGCACGACGTCGGGAAAATAGCCCTCCACCTCCGCCTTTTCGGCGACCCACTCGCCGGCCATCAGCGTCGGCACGAGGTAGGTGCCGTGCTGCCTCATCAGCGCCACCGCCTCCTCGTCCATCAGCGAGCCGTGCTCGATGCTGGCGACCCCGGCGCGGATCGCCCGCTTCATCCCCTCGGCCCCGTGCGCGTGGGCGGCGACCCGGAAGCCGTAATCGCGGGCGGCGGCGATCAGCGCCTGGAGCTCGGCGTCGGTGAACTGCGGGTTGAGCCCGCTCCTGGCGGTGCTCAGCACGCCGCCGGTAGCGGTGATCTTGATCAGGTCGGCGCCGTCCTTGTAGCGCTGCCGAACCGCCTTGCGGGCATCGTCGGGCGAATTGATGACACCTTCGTGCGGACCGGGGTCGCCGGCCAGGTCCCGGCGCCAGCCGGTGGTGGGATCGGCATGCCCGCCGGTGGTCGCGATCGATTTGCCCGCGGTGTAGACCCTGGGGCCCTCGATGTGCCCGGCTTGTATCGCCTCGCGCAGCGCGATCGTGACGTTGTAGCTGTCGCCCAGGTTGCGCACCGTGGTGAATCCGGCCAGGAGCGTCCTGCGCGCGAACGCCGCGGCGAGCAGGGCGCGGTCGGCGGCCTCCAGGGTGAACCGCTCCTGGTAGCTCTTCGGGTTGTGCTGATCGTCCAGGTGCACGTGCATGTCGATCAGCCCCGGCAGGCAGGTGTGGGCTTCCAGGTCGACCGCGGCCGGGTGCTCCGAGCGGCCCGCGGCGACTATCGCGAACCGGCCGTCCTCGACCCGCACCTGGTGCGGGCCCAGCAGCGCGCCGGCGGCCACGTCCAGCAGCGCGCCGCAATTGACGATGACCGGCTCCGCCGCCACCGGCAGGGCCAACAGAAACGACAACAACGGCAGCAATCGCACAATAGGGTACCTCCCTAAGATTGGAATTCCAGGCGGGCGCCGCGGCGGGCCGGGTCGAACTCGCCGTTGCGGTAGCAGACATGACCGGAGACCACGGTCGCGACCACCTGGCTTGCGAATCGCTCGCCCTCGAACGGCGACCAGCCGCACTTGGACAGCACTCGGTCGCGGGTGATCACGCGCGGCGCCTCGAGGTCGATCAGGGCCAGGTCGGCCCAGTAGCCCTCGCGGATGAAGCCGCGCTCGACGATGCGGAAGCGGCGCGCGACGTTGTGGCTGGTCTTCTCGACGATGGTTGCCAGGCTCAACCGCCCCTGGTGGTAGTGCTCCAGCAGGCAACCCAGCGCATCCTGGACCAGCGGCAGCCCGGCGGCAGCCTGCTCGTAGCCGCAGTCCTTCTCGGCCATCGTGTGCGGCGCGTGGTCGGTGGCGATGATGTCGATGCGCTCATCGACCAGCGCGGCCAGCAGCGCGCCGCGGTCGGCCGCGGTTTTGATCGCCGGGTTGCACTTGATCCGGTTGCCCAGCCGGGCGTAGTCGGCGTCATCGAAATGAAGATGGTGCACGCAGACCTCGCAGGTGATCTGCTTGGTCGCCACCGGCCCGGGCTCAAACAGCGCGAGTTCCCGCGCGGTGGTCAGGTGCAGCACGTGCAGCCGGGTACCGTTGCGGCGCGCGAGCTCGACCGCCAGCGAGGAACTGAGCCAGCAGGCTTCTTCGCTGCGGATCTCGGGATGCGCCGCCGGCGGAATCGCGGCGCCGTAGCGCTGGCGGGCCTCGCGCAGGTTCGCCTCGATCAGCGGGGTGTCCTCGCAGTGGGTCGCGACCGGCACCGGTGCGCCGGCGAATATGCCCTCCAGGGTGCGCGGGTCGTCGACCAGCATATTGCCGGTCGAGGCCCCCATGAACACCTTGACCCCGGGGTAGCGGCGCGGGTCGAGGCGCTCGACCTCATCGAGATTGTCGTTGGTCGCGCCCAGGTAGAAGCCGTAGTTGGCCCAGGACTTGGTTCCCGCCAGTGCGTACTTCTGCTCCAGCAACTCGATCGTCGCCGTCGGCGGGGAGGTGTTCGGCATCTCCAGGTAGCTGGTGATGCCACCGGCCACCGCGGCCTTCGATTCGGTGGCGATGTCGGCCTTGTGGGTCAGCCCCGGCTCGCGGAAATGGACCTGGTCATCGATCATGCCCGGGATCAGGAGCTTGCCGGTCGCGTCGATCCGGGCGCGGGCCCGGGCGTCGATCGAGGTGTCGATGCGCTCGATGCGCCCGCGGTTGATCAGCACGTCGGCCTCGAACTCGGCTTCTTCGTTGACGATCCGTGCGCCGCTGATCAGCAGGTCGTTCATCGGGCGGCTCGGGGGAGGGAAATCAAGCCGCGGGGTCGCCGGTACCGGGCACCGGATCGTGGCCGCCCTCGCACAGCGGGTGGCAGCGCGCCAGACGCTTGACCGTGAGCCAGCTACCCCGCGCCGCGCCATGAATTCGGATCGCCTCGCTGGCGTAGACCGAGCAGCTCGGATGAAACCGGCAGCGCGCCCCCAGCAGCGGACTGAGCGTGCGGCGGTAGGCGGCGATGATGATCAGCAGGACTTTTTTCAAAATGAACCGGTTGGTCCCGCTCTCGGGCGGGGCGGCAAAGTGTTGCCTGACAAATCGAGTTACGATATAACAACGCCCCTGATCGCTCAAGGCAGCGGTCTCACAACCCGAACCGATACCGATTGAGCGATTGGAATATCCTGATTTTTCAGGGTGTTGGAGCAGCATGAACGACATCGACATGAATGACGATACCAACTGGTTGCCGGAAGGCTACGTTCCCCGGGTCGAGCTACCCAAGGGCTACAAGCCGACCGACAGCAAGGAATACATGTGCGAGGAGCACCTGGAGTACTTCCGGCGCAAGCTGCTGCGCTGGCGCCAGGACCTGATCGAGGAGTCGCAGCAGACCATCGATCACCTGCGCCACGAGGTGCGCGACGTCGGCGACGACGCCGAGCGCGCCACCCGGGAGACCGAGAACAGCCTGGAGCTGCGCACCCGCGACCGCTCCCGCAAGCTCCTGAGCAAGATCGAAAAAGCGCTCAAGCGCAACGACAACAACGAATACGGTTACTGCGAGGAAACCGACGAGGAAATCGGCATCGCCCGGCTGGAGGCACGCCCGATCGCAACCTTGAGCCTGGACGCCCAGGAGCGCTGGGAGCTGCGCCAGCGCCAGTTGAGCAAGTAATACCCCCCCGAGCTTCCGATGGTCAGTGGGCGTGCGCCATGGCCTCGCGCGCGGTGGCGGCGTGACCGCGGATGGTCTGGAGCATCGCGTGCAGGCCATTGGAGCGGGTCGGCGACAGATGCGCGCTCAGGCCGATTTCGTCGATGAAGCGCGGCTCGGTGGCGAGAATTTCATCCGCTGAGCGTCCCGAGTAAACCCGCAGCAGCAGCGCGATCAGCCCACACACGATCGCCGAATCGCTGACCGCCTGGAAGTTCAGCCGCCCCTGGTCGCGATCGACCAGCATCCACACCTGGCTCTGACAGCCGTGCAGCCGATTTTCCTCGACCTTTGCGCGCTCCGGGAATTCCGGCAGCTTGCGGCCCAGGTCGATCAGGTACTGGTAGCGGTCCATCCAATCATCGAAGAAGCTGAACTCTTCGATGATTTCCTGTTGGGCAGCATCCGGGGTGTTCAATTGGCCACCCTCCAGCGGGTCTCGCCCGCAGAGTCTTCGATGATCACGCCCATCGCGCCGAGCTGGTCGCGGATCCGGTCGGCCTCGGCCCAATCCTTGCGCGAGCGAGCGCTGGCGCGGTCGGCGATCAGCGCCTCGATCGCCGCCGCGTCGACCCCGCGCTCGCCCGGGGCGCTCTGAAGCCAGGCCTCGGGCTCTTCGTTCAGCAGCCCCAGCAGATGACCGCTCCCCAAAATCGCCGCTTTCAATCGCCGCCGCTCGGAAGGATCGTCAGTGGCGTTGGCGCGGTTGACGTAGCCCGCCAGCACGCCCAGCGCGTTCGGCGTGTTCAGATCGTCTGCCAGCGCCTCCTCGAGCTCGGGCGGCGGGTCGAGCCCGTCTTCGGGCAGCTCGACGTCTGCGAGCTCTCGCAGGGTCCGATAGATCCGGTCGAGCCGCTCGCGCGCCTGCCGGATCGTCTCGTCCGACCAGTCCAGCGGCTGGCGGTAGTGGGCCGACAAAAGCACCAGCCGCAGCACCTCGCCGGGGACCTCGTCCAGCAGGTCGTGCACGGTCAGGATGTTGCCGATGGATTTCGACATCTTGTCGCGATCGACGGTCAGGAAACCGTTGTGAACCCAGCAGCGCACGAACTCCTGTCCGTGCGCGCACACGCTCTGCGCGAGCTCGTTCTCGTGATGCGGAAACACCAGGTCGATACCGCCGCCGTGGATGTCGATGGTGGTCCCCAAATGCCTGGAACTCATCGCCGAGCACTCGATGTGCCACCCGGGCCGCCCGAATCCCCACGGGCTGTTCCAGCCGGGCTGGTCTCCGGTGGACGGCTTCCACAGCACGAAATCGCCCGGGTTTCTCTTGTACTCGGCGACCTCCACGCGAGCGCCGGCCTCCATTTCTTTCAGCGAGCGGTGCGACAGCCGCCCGTAGTCCTGATACGACGTCACGTCGAACAGCACGTGACCATCCGCCTCGTAGGCGTGGCCGCGCGCGATCAGGGTCTCGATCATTGCGATCATGTCCGGCATGTGCCCGGTCGCGTGCGGCTCCACGTCCGGCGGCAGCACCTTGAGGGCCGCCATGTCCTGACGGTAGATCTCGGCGTAACGCGCGGTGATCTGCTCGATCGGCTCGCCGCTGGCGGCCGCGGCATCGATGATCTTGTCGTCGATGTCGGTGATGTTGCGCACGTACACGACGTTTGGAAAGTTCGCCTTCAGCAGCCGATACAGCACGTCGAAGACCACCGCCGGGCGCGCGTTGCCGATGTGCGCGTAGTTGTAGACGGTCGGCCCGCACACGTACATCGTGACCCGCTCCGGATCGCCCGGGCGGAACACTTCTTTGGACCGGGTCAGCGTGTTGTAGAGGCGGATCGTCATCGTCTGGTCGGGGTGGAACCTAAGCTCATTCCTATTTAAGGCGTTCGCGCCTGGAACTCAAGCGCCGCGGTCCGGCTTAACTGTATTAAAATCCGGGCGGTGAAGCACCGGCGCACGCGCGCCGCCACCCGAGGAGCCGCGTCTTGGCCGGCATGTTGAGCCAATTGTTGCCGTTCGTTCCGCCGCACCTGGCGCGCAAGCTGATTGCGGACCCGGATTGGCAGGAGCGGGTCGACAGCGATCGGTTTCCGGCCGCCGCGCTGTTCGCCGACATCTCCGGCTTCAGCCCGTTGACCGAGGCGCTCGCCGATTCCGGCAGCGAGGGCCCGGAGGAGCTGACTCGGCTGCTGAACAGCTACTTCGTCCCGATCATCAACGCGATCGAGGCCGAATCCGGCGAGGTGGTCAAGTTCTCCGGCGATGCCCTGATGGTGCTGTTTCCGGCCGAACTCCAGCCGCTTCCCGAGGCGCTGCGCCGCGCGCTGCAGGCGGCCGAGACGCTGCAGTCGCTGCTGGCCGACAAGGGCGCGCTCGAGACTTCGGTCGGCGAGGTGCGCCTGGAAATGAAGATCGGAATCGGTGCCGGCGAGGTCGTGGCGATGCAGATCGGGGGGCTGCTGGGGCGCTGGGAGTACGTGGTCGCGGGCGACCCGGTCCTGCAGGCCACCGAGGCCGAAAGCCAGGCCAAGCCCGGGGAGATCGTGCTCAGCCCGGTGGCCCGCGCGCAGGTCCATCCGGAGCCGCTTCAGCCGCGCAAGCTCAAGACCATGGCGACCCCGATGCTGGAGGTGCTGGACTCGGTCGAGAAAACCCTGCGCCGGTTCGTTCCGGGCGCGGTGCTCGGCTGGTTGGAGACCGGCGGACGCGAGTGGATGGGGGTGCTGCGCCCGATGACGGTTCTGTTCATCGGCCTCAAGGACCACACCTTCGCGGTCGACGGTGACATCGATCAGTTCCAGGACCTGATCCGCAACGTCCAGCGGGCACTGTACCGGTTCGAAGGCAGCCTCAACAAAGTTGCCGTCGACGACAAAGGTACTGTGATCATGGCGCTGTTCGGGGCCCCGCCGCTGGCGCACGAGGACGACGCGCTGCGCGGAGTCAAGGCGGCGCTCGAGATCCAGGCGCTGTCGCGCCGCAGCGGCCGCCCGCTCGCAATTGGCGTCACCACCGGGCGGGTGTTCGCGGGCCCGGTAGGCAGCGAGGCGCGCTACGAGTACACGGTCATGGGAGACACCGTCAATCTCGCCTGCCGGCTGATGGAGATCGCCGGCGAGGACCGGATCCTGTGCGACCCGAGCACCCACCGCGTGGTCAAGACGAAGATCCGGATGGAGGCGCTGGAGCCGGTCGCGGTCAAGGGTCGCAGCAAGCCGGTGCCGCTGTACCGGCCCAATGACGCCAACCTGACCTCGCGCATCGTCTCAGGCAGTTTCCGGCCGCCGTCGATGATGGCGGGACGCGAGCGCGAAGCCGAGCTGATCGACGAATCCTTGAGCGCGCTGCGCCAGGGCAACGGCGCGCTGCTGCTGATCGAGGGCGGGGTCGGGATGGGCAAGAGCCGGATGCTCAAAGAGCTGGAAATGCAGGCCAAGGTCCAGGGCATCCATTATTTCGACGGCCACGGCCGCGGCACCGAGGACCGGGTCCGGCTGCGCGCCTGGCGCGACGTGTTCGAGGCGTTCTTCGAGTTGACCTCCAGCGAGCCCAAGGCGCGCCACGCGCGGGTTTACCGGGCGATCGACGAACTGGCGCCGGGTTGCCTGGACCGGTTGCCGCTGCTGCAGGAGTGGCTCGATCTGATCCCGGAGGAAGGGACCCAGGAGATCGTGCTCGACCAGGAGCAGCACGAGCACAGCCTGATCAACCTGCTCAAGACCCTGGTGCTGGCCTGGAGCAACACCCGCCCGCTGATCATCGCGCTGGACGACGCCCAGTGGCTGGACCCGCAGTCGTGGCGGCTGGTCGACGAGCTTCAGGCGGCCGTGGCCGAGGGCGGGCACCCGCTGCTGCTGGCGGTTTCGGCCCGCCCGATGGAGCGCGCCAGTGACCCGGGCAGGATCCGCGAACGGATGGCCGAGCAGGACTGCTGCGGGGTGGCGCAGTTGCAGCCGCTCGGTCGCGAGCACCTGGCGCTGATGATAGCCGACCGGCTCGGGGTGCTGCCGGCGCGGGTCCCGCAGCGGCTGACCTTCTTCATCCACGATCGTTCCGAGGGCACGCCGTTCGTCGCCGAAGAGCTTTTGCGTGCGATGCAGGACCAGGGCATGGTCGAGGTCTGGCGCGACGAGAAGTCCAATCAGAACAAATGCCGCGTACGGGGCGAGTTCTCGAATCGCAAAGAAACCCTGCCGGGATCGGTGCGCGGCCTGATCCTGTCGCGGATCGACCGCTTGAGCGCCGACCAGCAGATGACCCTGAAGGTCGCTTCGGTGTTCGGCCGGCGCTTCTCCCGTACCGCTCTGGCCGAGGTGCTGAACGCGGAGTACGAATATCCGGAAACCAAAGTGCGCGAGCACCTCGACCTGTTCCACGACATGGAGTTGGTCGAGCTGGAAGCCGAAGAGCCGGACATGGTTTACATGTTCCAGCACCAGATCACCCGCGACGTCGCTTATGACTCGATGCTTTTTTCACAGCGGCGCCAGCTGCACATGGCGGCCGCGCGCTGGTACGAGTCCCGCTATGCCGCCGGCGGCGGCCTCGATTCGCGTCCGGTCGCCGGGCTGGAACCCGACACCAGCACGCTGACCCCATTTCTGGGCGAGCTGGCGGATCATTACCGGGCCGCCGACGAACCCGAAAGGGAGCTGCCCTACGTGGTGCTGGCGGGGCGCCGGGCGGCGCTCTTGTATCAGAACCAGCAGGCCGAGCGCTACTTCAGCCGCGCGCTGGAGATCCTGCCGGAGAACGACCTGGAGGGCCGCTTCGCGCTGCTGCGCGACCGCGAGGCGGTGCACACCCTGATGGCCAGTCGCACCGCCCGGCGCGAAGACCTGAAGGCGATGCAGTTGGTCGCCAGCGAACTCGACAGCAACGCCCACAAGGCCGAGGTCGCGATCCTGCAGTCGATCTACCAGCTCTCCTGCGGGCGCCCGAAATCGGCCCGCAACCTGGCCCAGTCCGCGATCGAGTTCGCCCTGGCGTGTGGCGACAAGGCGCTGGAGAGCCGCGCCCGGCGCTGGCTGGCCGACGCGCTCCAGATCTCGGGGCACCACCAGGAGGGGCGCTCCGAGATGGAAAAGGCGCTGGACCTGGCCGAGGAGAGCGGGGAGCACAAGCTGCTCGCCGACATCACCGCCCAACTGGCCCGTTTCGCCGAAAAACGCGGGGAGTTCCAGCTCTGCCTGGAGTATTGCCAGCAGGCGTTGAAGATGGTCCGCGAGGAAGGCAACCTGGGCGACGAGGCCATGATCTTGAGGCGCGCCGCCAGCGCCTGGCTCGCGCTCGGTAACCTGGACCGCTCCCAGCAGACCGCGGAGCAGGCCGAGGACCTGCAGCGCCAGATCGGCGACCGGCGCCAGGAGGGCGTGACCCTGGACCTGCAGGGGCGAATCGCGGTCGATCGCGGCGACTATGCGTCAGGTCAGGCCCTGTTCGAACGCAGCCTGGGACTGCGCCAGCAGATCCAGGACCGGATCGGGCAGCAGCGCTCGCTGATGTTGATCGGAGACGCCTGTTTCCACATGGGAGCGTACGAGAAAGCCCGCATCTGCTACGAGCAGGCGCTGGCGGATGCGACCGAGATGGAAATGGCCTACGATCAGGCCGAGATCAACGCGCGACTGGTGCTGCTGGAGCATTCCGAGGGTGACAACGAAAAAGCCAAGCAGCACGGACTGGAAGCGGCCAAAACGCTGTCGGCACTCAACGACCCGTCGCTGCTGGCGCGCACCCTGACCGCGCTGGGGCACGCATTCAGCGAACTCGGCGAGTACGACTCGGCGGCGGCCGCCTACGGCAACGCGATCCGGATTCGCCAGAAGCTCGGGCAGACCAACCTGCTGATGGAGACCGTCGCCGGTTCCGCGCAGCTCGACTTCAAGCGCGGGCGGATCGAGTCCGCGGTGGACAAGGTCAACGAGATCCTGAACCACTTCGGCGACCAGCGCCTGACCGGCACCGAGCAACCGTTTCGGATCTACCAGACCTGCTTCGAGGTGCTGGAGCATGTGCAGGACGAGCGCGCCCCAAGCGTGATCGAAAAAGCCTACCGCGAGCTGCAGCAATCGGCCGAGGCGATTTCGGACGAGCGGCTGAAGGAATCGTTCCTGGAAAGCGTGATGGAGCACCGGGCCGTGCTCTACTACTTTCAAGGAGTCCGGCGCCAGGCGGAAAAGCGAAAGCATTAGTGTTGTCCCCGGTGGCGAGAACTGGCTTGCCTCCGGCAAGGAGCCTTGTGGCGCGGGCCGACCGGCTTACGGCGAGGGACTTGGAGTCAAACTTCGATGACAACTTTGCGGTGGCGGCACTTTGCCGGGGCGCTAGACTGGGGCGCATGAATACGATTACGGATCCCGCGCTGCCGCCGGCGGCGGAGATGCGCAGCGCGTTTCTGGCCGGCGACGGTAGTTACGACGGCGTCTTCTTCACCGCGGTCAAGACCACCGGGATCTTCTGCCTGCCCTCGTGCCCGGCGCGCAAACCAAAACCGGAGAACGTGGAGTTTTTCGCCTCGGCGCGCGAGGCGCTCTTCAACGGCTACCGGGCGTGCCGTCGCTGCCGGCCGCTGGACTTGCCGGGCACGGTGCCGGGGCCGATCCGGAAACTGATGGACCTGATCGAGGCGGACCCGCAGCGGCGCTGGCGCGATGCCGATCTGCGCGCCCGCGGCTTGAGTCCGGGGCGGCTGCGGCGCTGGTTCCAGCGCCATTTCGAGATGAGCTTCCACGCCTATGCGCGCGCCCGCCGGATCGGTCAGGCGCTCACCGCGATGCGCGGCGGAAGGGACGTCACCGGCACCGCGCTGGATCACGGTTTCGATTCGCTGAGCGGCTTCAACGACGCGGTCAAACGCCTGACCGGCAAACCCCCGCGGCGCAGTGGGGAGCTCGAGGCGATCACCGTGAAGCGACTGGTCACCCCGCTCGGGGCGATGGTCGCCGGCGCCACCGCCTCCGGGATCTGCCTGCTCGAGTTCAGCGACCGGCGCGCGCTCGAGCGCCAGGTGGACGGCCTGATCCGGCGCCTCGACGGCGTGCTGGTCCCCGGCGACGGGGCCCTGCTGCGAGCCCTCGAAGAAGAGCTGGAGGCCTATTTCGCGGGGCGGCTCAAGGCCTTCGGCGTGCCGCTGGCGCCGCTCGGGACCCCGTTTCAACGCACGGTTTGGTCATCACTGGTCGAGATTCCGTACGGGGAAACGGTCAGCTACGGGCAACTGGCCGCGCGCCTGAAGCGTCCCGGCGCGAGCCGCGCGGTGGCCCGGGCCAACGGCGACAACCGGATCGCGATCCTGATTCCGTGCCACCGGGTCATCGGCGCCGACGGCCACCTGACCGGCTACGGCGGAGGCCTGTGGCGCAAGCGCCGGCTGCTGGAGCTCGAAGGAGCGTCGATACCGCCGGTGCAACCGTCGCTGATCGACGGCTAGTCGCCCCGGCTCAGGGATCCAGCTCGAGGCGCTTCAGCTTGGACCACGGAAGGTAGTTCAAGGTCCCGTCGGCAGCGCGCACCACCAGCCCGTTGTTGTCCTCGGTGACGTCGTTGCGAACCCCGAGCACCGGTACGCCACCCGAGCGCAGCTCGACCCGGGTCGAACGCTGATCCTGCGGTTCCAGCGCCGCGATCAGGCGCAGCGGAATCCGGAAGAGCACGCCGCCCTGCCGGCCCTCCAGGGTCTCGCCCTGATGCGCCTGATCCAGGTCGAACACGACCTCGCCCGCCAGTCGAGCGCCGTCGTGCGCGATCGCGGTACCCCGCAAAGGGCCGACCTGCGCGAAATCGGTGTACCGCGGAAGATCGGTCGGGGCGCGGCTGAAGGTGACCCGCTGGAACGCCGACCACGGGATGTCGACCTGACCGAATGCCGGCCCGGTGACGACGATGCCGCGGTTTTCCGAGTTGACGTCGTTGGTGCCGGTCATCAGCTTGCTGACCCCGTCGACCAGGACCACCCGGCTGCCGGGGCCCTCCTTGGCGATCGAGCGGATCGAGCCGAACTCGATTTCCTCGTCGACCCCGTCTACTTCGCCGTCGAGGCGCTGGTCGGCGCGCCGC
>JBFJNB010000020.1:0-12408 GCA_041633655.1 Lysobacterales bacterium
CTGCTGCGGCGCCTCGGCGCCTGGCAGGTGCGCAACGCCGGCACCATCGGGGGCAACGTCGCCAACGGCTCGCCGATCGGCGACTCACCGCCGCCGCTGATCGCGGCCGGCGCCACGGTGGTGCTGTATGCGCAAGGCAGCCGGCGCGAGCTGCCGCTGGAGGATTTCTTCCTCGCCTACGGCAAGCAGGACCGCAAGCCCGGCGAGGTGGTCGAGAAGGTCCGCCTGCCGCTGCCGCGCGCCGGCGAGCGGCTTTACTGCTACAAGATCTCCAAGCGCTTCGATCAGGACATCAGCGCGGTATGCGCCGCGTTCAGCCTGCGCCTCGACCCGGCCGGCCGGGTGGCCCACTTCCGGGCCGCGTTTGGGGGCATGGCCGGCGTGCCCAAGCGAGCACTGCACCTGGAGCGCTCGCTGGTACGACAACCCTGGAGCGAGCCGACCGTCGAGCGCGCGCTGGCGGCCCTCGAGGACGATTTCGCGCCGATCGGCGACCACCGCGCCAGCGCCGGATACCGGCTCAAAGTGGCCGCCAATCTGGTCTACAAGTGTTTTGTCGAGTCTTCCGATCCGGCGCAGAAGACGCGGTTGTTCGGCACCTCGGAGTTCGCCTATGGCCAGCGCTGATCCGACTCCGAAGATCGCCGGCGGGGTCAGCCGCGCGCTGCACCACGACAGCGCCCACAAGCATGTCAGCGGCGAAGCGGTCTACGTCGACGACATGCCCGAGCCTCCGGCTCTGCTGCAGGTCTACATCGCCTACAGCACTCAGGCCCATGCCCGGATCGAGACGCTGGACCTGAGCGCGGTCGCAGCCCACCCCGACTGCGTGGGCGTCTATTCGGCGCGCGACATCCCCGGGGTCAACGACGTCTCGCCGATCTTCGGCGACGACCCGCTGTTTGCCGACGGGGTGGTCGAATACTACGGCCAGCCGCTGTTCGCGGTCGCCGCGGCCACCCGAGCGCGCGCCCGAAGAGCCGCGGCGGCGGCCCGGATCGAGTACCAGCCGCTGCCGGCTATCCTGACCGTGGACCAGGCGCTGGCGGCGCAGAGCTTCGTGCTGGAGCCGCGAATCCTGGTGCGCGGCGACCCGCAGGGCGCACTGAAGAAGGCCGGCCGCCGGCTGAAGGGCCGGCTGCGGATCGGCGGGCAGGAACACTTCTATCTCGAGGGCCAGGTTGCGCTGGCGATTCCCGGCGAGGATCGGGACATGCAGGTGTATTCCTCGACCCAGCATCCGACCGAGATGCAGCACCTGATCGCGAAGCTGCTGGGGCTTAATGACAACGCGGTCACGGTCGACGTGCGCCGGATGGGCGGCGCGTTCGGCGGCAAGGAGACCCAGGCCGCCGCGTTCGGCGCGGTCGCGGCGCTGGTTGCGTTTCACACCGGGCGTCCGGCCAAGGTGCGCCTCGATCGCGACGACGACATGCACATCACCGGCAAGCGCCACGATTTTCGCGCCGACTACGAAGTCGGGTTCGAGGACGACGGGCGGATCGTCGCATTCGACCTGATGCTGGCCTCGCGCTGCGGACGCTCGGTGGACCTGTCCGGCGCGATCAACGACCGCGCGGTGTTCCACGCCGACAATTGCTACTACCTGGAGCACGTACGCATCCGTTCCTACCGCTGCAAGACCCACACCGCGTCCAACACCGCGTTTCGCGGCTTCGGCGGGCCGCAGGGAATGATGGTGATAGAGCACGCGATCGACCGGGTCGCCGCCGAGCTCGGAATGGACCCGCTCGAGGTGCGCAAGGTGAATCTGTACGGGATCGGCGAGCGCAACCTGACCCCATACGAGATGGAGATCACCGACAACGTGCTGCCCAGGCTGTTCGAGGAGCTTTCGCAGAGCGCCGAATACTGGGCCCGGCGCGAGGCGGTGCGCGAGTTCAATGCCAGCCACCGCTGGCTGAAAAAGGGCCTCGCGCTGACCCCAGTCAAGTTCGGGATCGCGTTCACGACCACCCACCTGAACCAGGCCGGAGCGCTGGTGCACGTCTATGGCGACGGCTCGGTGCACCTGAACCACGGCGGCACCGAGATGGGCCAGGGCTTGTTCACCAAGGTGGCGCAGGTCGTGGCCGAGGAGTTCGCCATTGACTACGACCGGGTCAAGATTACCGCCACCAGCACCGGCAAGGTCCCGAACACCTCGGCCACCGCCGCGTCGTCCGGCAGCGATCTGAACGGGAAGGCGGCCCAGGCCGCGGCGCGCACGATCAAACAGCGCCTGATCGACTTCGCCGCGGCGCACTACCATACCCCGCCGGACGCGGTCCGGTTCGAGTCCAACCGGGTGCACGTGGGCGAGCGCTCGATTCCGTTCGCGGAGCTGGTCCGCCAGGCCTACCTCGGGCGGGTGCCGTTGTCGGCGACCGGCTTCTATCGGACGCCCAAGATCGGGTACGACGCGAAGACCGGCAAGGGCCGCCCGTTCCTGTATTTCGCGTACGGTGCCGCGGTGTCCGAGGTTTGCATCGATACCCTGACCGGCGAGAGCCGACTCGAGCGGGTCGACATCCTGCACGACGCGGGCGCAAGCCTGAATCCGGCGATCGACCTGGGACAAATCGAGGGCGGATTCGTGCAGGGCATGGGCTGGCTGACGAGCGAGGAACTCTACTGGAACGCCGACGGGATGCTCGCCACGCACGCGCCTTCCACGTACAAGATTCCCACCAGCGCCGACCGCCCGGTCGATTTCCGGATGAAGCTCCTGACCGACAACCCCAACGCCGAACCGACGATCTACCGCTCCAAGGCCGTCGGCGAGCCCCCGCTGATGCTGGCGATTTCGGTGTTTCGCGCGATCTCCGACGCGGTCGCGGCCGCCGGACAGACCGGCCGCGCGCCGAACCTGGACGCGCCAGCTACCCCGGAGCGCATCCTGAACGCGATCGAAGACCTGCGCGCGCACGTCCCCGCCGATGTCGAACTCCGCGCCGAAGCCGAGGCCTGACCCGCCCACGGCGGTCGAATCCGCTCCCGACCCGGTGTTCGCCACCGCGCTGGCGGCGGTACAGCAGGAGCGGCCCGCAGTACTGGCCGCGATTGTCGGCGTTCAGGGATCCTCGCCGCGCGAGGTCGGCGCGCGCATGCTGGTGACAGCCGACGCAATCGCCGGCACCGTCGGCGGCGGCGTGTTGGAGCACATGGTCATTCAACGATCTCGTACCCTGCTTCGGGACGGCACCGGCCGGCATTGTCTGCTGAGCTTCCCGTTGGGCCCGGATTCACAGCAGTGCTGCGGCGGCGTGGTGACGTTGTTCCTGGAACCCCTCGCCCGCAGCGATGCCGCCTGGCTGACCCGACTGAATGCCGCCGCGCTCGACGGGGGTGTCGGGATCGCCACCGAACTGGGCACCGACGCACCGAAGAGGTTGTTCGACCCGGCCGCGCCACCCCGGCTGCTGCCGGACGGCGCGGCCGACTGGCTCGCCGCCCGGACTGGTTCCGACGCGCGACTGTTTCGCGACGGCGACCGGGAGTTCCTGTGCGAATACCTGGTGCATCCGGGCTTCGACGTGGCGCTGTTCGGCGCCGGCCACGTCGGGCGCGCGGTTGCGGCCGCGCTGGCCGCGCATCGGTGCCGGGTGCTGTGGATCGATCCGCGGACCGACGAGTTTCCGGCTGCGCTGCCGCCCAACGCCCGAGTGCTGGTCACCGACGACGTCGGCGCCGCACTGGCGCGAATCCCGGGCGGCGCGCTGGTGCTGGTGATGACCCACCGCCATCCGCTCGACTACGCGATCTGCCGTGCGGTGCTCGAGCGCGGCGAGGCGGCGTTCCTCGGGCTGATCGGCTCGCGCACCAAGCGCCGCCGCTTCGTGAAAGCGCTGCACGCGGACGGAATCGAAGAGTCGGTCGCCACGACCCTGTGCTGCCCGATCGGCATCCCCGGGTTGAAAGGAAAGGAGCCGGCGGTCATCGCTGCCTCGACCGTGGCCCAATTGCTGATGCTGGCCGAGAGGAACCGCGCCGCGGCGCGCACCAAAGCTGTCGGTATCCGCGATCGCGACGCCGACAAAAGCCGCGTCTCCGCCGCGTTCTGATTTCAGGAGCCGCGCGCGGCGCGCGAGGGCGCGGGCCCGATAAGCTGGCGCAGTCTGGCGAAGTCGGCATGGCGGCTCGGGATGTCGCGGCGGTCGGCGGCCATGCGCAAATCACGCAGCTTCTCCAGCGAACCGAGCAGCACATCGAGCGGCGGGCCGCTCGCGGTCACGGTCTTCAACCGTTCGGTATCCAGATCCCTGGCGGGGACCTCGATGAATTTCTTGACCAGCTGGTCGTGGTGCTGGGCCGCGGCCCTGCCGTGGGCCTCGCAGACGGCCAGAAACGCCGCGGCGTTCTGTTTGAACCATGGCTTGTGCTGCGACCCATCGGCCGCGTCGAGGAACTGGTTCAGCAGGCTGCGTCGGCGCATGCAGTCGCGCAGTTGCTCCTGATCCCGCGGCATCATAAACAGGAGCTTGTCGACCAGGATTTCCGAGTAGTACGAATCGTCCGCGCTGCACACCCCGAGCAGCAGGTCGAGTTCGTTGATGCCCGAGAAATCGCCGGCATTGGCGCCCCGATATTCTTTTCGGCCGACCCGATAGGGCTTGTAATAGGGGCGCACGCAGTAAAAAAACCGGTCGACGTCCAGCTCGGCGAACAGGATCTCGTTGAACCGGGCGACGTCTTCCAGCGCGGCGCGCGCGTCCTCGAGCAGGGTCAGCGTGACCGGATGCGATATCCCGAGCGGCAGCACCCGCTCGATCGCGTCGGCCGCGCGCTTGTAGGCCAGCACTCCGCGGGTGTTGTACTCCAAAAAAAGGTACTCGGCCTCGAGCCGGGTGAAGCTCTTGTAGACCCCGTCCACGGCCGGGTTATGGGTCGCCAGGTGGCTGGTTGCAAACCGCGGCGCCACCCCGATCGAGGCGCCAACCTGCAGCGCCAGCGCCGAGGCCTCGGTCAGCGGAGAGGTCGTCTCGCGGGACGGCTCGGTCAGGTCGTGCCGGCGGCACGCGGCCATGTACAGCCCGACGTTGCCGAGCAGGTCGAAGTCTTCTTCGAAACCCTCGTCGGTGTTGCCCTCGCGCAGCAGTTCGACGATGAAACCACGCCCCTCCTCCACCAGGCGCTGCTTGATCTCGCCACCGACTCCCTCGACCGAAGCGCGATCGGACTGGGAAAAGTAAAGCTCTTCCAGCTCCGTATTCATGTCGGCAAAGGCGGAGCGAATCCAATCATCGAATGCGCGGACGTTCGGGGTCATCGACGGGTCCCTTGCGGCTGAAGCGCTATATTGGCGCTAGGCCATCAATTCGTCCAATGCCGGGCAGTCCTCGAACTCGCCGCTTTCGCATTTGCGCTTGAGTCCGAGCAGCGCGCGCTCCATCCGCCGCAGCTCGGCCAGCTTCGCGCGTACGTCCCTGAGATGCGTGCGCACCAGCCGATGCACGCGTGTGCAGTCGGGTTGCGACTGATCGGCCAGCTCCATCAAGCGCCTCACTTCCTCCTGGGTGAATCCGAGGCCCCGGCTTTTCAGGATGAAGTTCAGCCATCGGCGGTGGCGTTCGTCGTATTTTCGGTAGCCGTTGGGGCGGCGTCCCGGTCGCGGCAACAGCTCGACCCGCTCGTAGTAGCGGATGGTCTCTATCGGGCAGTCGCAGGCGGCCGCCAATTGTCCAATGCGCATCGTGCTTGACCCTGTAGCAACTACAGGCTTTAGCATGACCGCATGGCGCCAGTTTCGCAACCCGTGCCCGAGCCGATTCTCGCATCGGTGCTGACCTGCCCCCACTGTAGGCATGCCGAGCAGGCGCAGATGCCGCTCGACGCGTGCCAGTACTTCTACACTTGCCCCGGCTGCGAGGCCGTGCTCACGCCGCACGCCGGCGACTGCTGCGTTTTCTGTTCTTACGGCACGGTGCCGTGCCCGCCGGTTCAGATCCAGCGAAGCTCCGCCACGTCACCGGACCCGAGCGGATCCAATCGGCGCCCGAGCGACGAACGCCAGATCGCCGCGACCACCGGCGGCGCGATCGGGGTCAGCGCGTTCGCATCGTTCGTCGGTCTGTGCTGCGTCGGCCCGTGGGCGGTGGGCTTCCTCGGCGTGAGCGGCGCGGTGGCGATGGCCCGCCTGGAGCCGTACCGCCCCGTGATATTGGGGATCGCGCTGGCCCTTTTGGCGTGGGCGTACTGGCGCGTTTACCGACCCGCCCGCTTTTGTCCGGGCGGCGTTTGCCCGACCCGCCGATCCCGCTGGCTCCAGGCGCTGCTGTGGCTGGCCCTGGTGCTGCTGGTGCTGGCTTTTTTCGCCGACCGGCTGCAATGGCTGCTGGTCGACCCGACCCCGAGAGGACTGCGTTCATGAACCGATTCGCCATTTTGGTCCTGCCTTTCCTGGTGGCCGTTCAGCCGTTAGCCGCGAACGACCGTTACGTCGTACTGGACCAGGAATTGACCCGTCTGATCGACGACTTCAACGGGATGTCCGACAAGGTCAGGCTGCTGTTCATCAGCGGTCCGACCTGCGGCATCTGCCTGCGCGGCCTGGCCGACCTCAACGATGCATTCATCGCGGCGCGCCAGGGCGACCCGCGCCTGCACACGTTCGTGCTGCACGTGCCGACCCTGGATGCCGAGGAGCGTCATGTCGGACCGTCGATTCAACTCCTAGAGGGTCCCCGGGTCAGCCACTACTGGGACCCGGACGGGCGCAGCGGCCTCGGGTTCCAGCGGGCGCTGGGGCTCCCAATCTACGCCTGGGACGTGTGGCTGATCTACCCGCCCGGCGTGCGCTGGACCCAAGGCGAAGACCCGCCCGAGCCGGACTTCTGGCAGCACCAGCTCGGTGGCCTGAAACAGGGCGAGAAACTCGATCCCGAGATCTTCGCGGCCGAAACAATCCGCCGGGTCGAGGCGCTAGACTTCCAGGCGCAACCCACCGCGGTGGCCCGCAATGACCGCCCGCCCACGCTGATCAAGGTCGACCAACCGCGGGGCGTGATGATCGGCCAGAATCTGGAAGCGCGCGGAGGTTATGCCCGCCTAAAGCAAATCCGGGGCATCGAGGCGATCGGCACGATCGAGGTCGGCGGCCAACCGCTGACACTGGCGCTCGAGTTAGCCCGACCCGACGTGGTCAATCGACGCGTTGAAACCCCGGCGGGTCCGGCCGAGGCCTCGGTTCGCCACGGGCGCATCCGATACTCGGGCACCGGACCGCAGCCGCTGCCCAGGGACGTCGACGTAGCGATTCTGAAAGCATTCGAACTGGACGGCTGGTTGGCCGATTGGAAAGACAAAGGTCACAAGGTCTGGCGGCTCGGCATGATCAAGGACGCGCAGCGCCTGCCGTGGGTGCTCGAGGTCGAGCACCGCAACGGCCAGATCTGGCAGATGTACATCGACAGTCATACTGGCGACGCGTACCGCCTGCAGCTGATGGATGGCGACGGCGAGCCCGCGTTCGGGATCGAATACGATGACTTTCGGGACGTCGATGGCTATCGCTTCGCCCACACCGTGCGTTACCTGAACGGCGACGAGGTGCTGGCGGTCGAGCGCTACGAATCGATCCGGATCGACGCGGGATGAAACAGGCCGACGCGCTCCAGTGGCGCCCTGCGGGCACCCTGCCGAGGCCTGGCTGGATCGGCCGGCTGGTGCGCCTGGGGCTGGCGGGGCTGTGCCTGTACGTGCTCAGTGAGCTGATTCGCTACTGGAGCGTGGTCTTGCTCCATCCGGACCAGGCGATGCGCGGCTTTGTCCTCCCGATCCTGGGTATGCTGTGGGTGTTCAACTACGTCGTCAACATCGGCTTCGGGGTCAGTTGGCGGCGCTGGCCGCTGTTCGCGTTGTTGGCGGCATTTGCCGCCGCCTGCGCGGTCAGCCGATTGCTGTACGGGGACTGGTTGGCCGAGCCCGGCGGCGCTGTGCTGCTGGCCGCGCTGGGATATTTCTATGCCCATCTCGGCGTTTCGTTTCTGCTGGCCGCGGCATTCGCCACCCCGGGATGCGAGATGCGCGCCCTGCCCCATCTCATCGCCACCTTCGGGGACCGCGACCCGGCCGAGCACCCTTGCCCGGCGGGTTTTCTGCATCGCCTCGACCAGTGGGAGGCGACCCGGCGAAGTTGACCCGGTGCTAGCCTCGGGCCGCGCCGATCAGGTACAGGATGTCGGCCGCGATCGTGGCCCCGGCCAGCGCGGTGATCTGTCCGGCGGGTTCGTAGTGCGGCGCCACCTCGACCAGGTCCCCGCCGACGACCCGCAGCCCCGCCAGTCCCTTCAGAATGCGCCGTGCCAGCGCGGTGTCGGGGCCGCCGCAGACCGGGGTGCCGGTGGCCGGTGCGTAGGCCGGATCGAGGTAGTCGATGTCCAGCGTCAGGTACGCGGACGAATCCCCGACCCGGGTCCGAATTGCTTCGACGACTTCGGCCGTGCTGATCGTCAGCAGCCGCTCGGCGCTGATGATCTCGATTCCGTGGGTGTCCGGATTGGGAGTTCGAAGCCCCACCTGGATCGAGTGCGCGGCGTCGATCAGGCCCTCCTTCAGCGCGTGGTAGAACATCGTGCCGTGGTGCAGGTCGTCGTCGACCCAGGTATCGGAATGCGCGTCGAAGTGGATCAGCGCCAGCGGTCCGTGCCGGCGCACGTGGGCGCGCAGCAACGGCAGGCTGATGAAGTGATCGCCGCCGATCGCCAGCAGGCTGGCGCCGGCATCGAGCACCTCGGAAGCGGTTTTTTCCAGCGCCGGGCCCAGCCGCTCGGGATACGCGGTAAAGCCCTGGACGTCACCCAGGTCGCGGATCTTGTGGCGCTTGCGGACATCGTAGTCCCACGGCCACACGCCCCACTTGAATTCGCCCACCGCCACCGACTGCTCGCGCACCGCGCGCGGACCGAAGCGGGCTCCCGGCCGCCCGGTGGTGCCCAGGTCGTAAGGTACCCCGAGCACCGCGATATCCAGGCCCTCGGGGCTTGCCGCAAAGCCGGCGCGCAGGAAACTGAGCTCGCCCGAGTAGGCGTCTTGCCAGTCGACCATTCGCCCCCCTTGGGTTCAGTCGCAGATGACCGAGACTTTACGCTCCAGAATCTCGATTTCCTCCGGATCGGTGGCCTCCAGCAGGCGCCGTTTGGCGTCGGTGCACGGGTCCGATTCGTCCGGGTACGGCGCGGCCGAGGATCGGGACGCGCAGAAATAATCCGATGCGTAATGGACCGAGGTACGGTCCGCGCGGTACTCCACCGCGGCGCAATCGCCCACGTCCATCGAGCGTTTCGGCAGCACCGCCTGCACCTCGCCACCACCCACCAGCGAAATGGTGTACAGCGAATGCTTGGATCGATCCACCTGGCTTCCGATCACGCCGCCGAGGATCGCGCCGCCAGCGGTGCGCTTGACCTTGGTGCTGCCGGACTTGCCCCCTGCGCTCCCCAGCCCGATCAGGCCGCCGATGATCGCCCCGGTCGCGACGTGGGTGCCGTCCTCGAGCTTCTCTTCGGCCACGACCCGGCCGTAGCGGGTCTCGATGGTCGCCGGGCGCTCGCGCTGGTAGTCGTTGACGCTCTGAACCGAGGGCGCGACCAGGACCAGCAGCGATAAACCGATCAGTCTTCTCACTTTGCGTTCTCCTCTTACGTCGCTCCAGCGGGCGACGCGACAAGTCTAGCAATTCGCCGACTATTTGACCGCCCGGAGGGGCAAACGTTTTGCGCCGTTGCCCGCCGGTCGACGGCGGGCGGCGCTTTGGCGATAATCCGCTGCCCCGAAGACCTGTGGACTGCCGCCATGCCGATCACCGACAAGACCCTGCGCATCATCGGCGTACCGATGGATTTGGGAGCGAGCCGCCGCGGCACCGACGTGGGACCTTCCGCGCTGCGCCGCGCCGGGATGGGTCAGGCGTTGCGCGACCTCGGCTACCAGGTTGGGGTCGAGGAGGACATCCCGGTCCCGGCGATGGAGACCCGCTCCAGTGCCAGCGCCCAGTCGCGCTTCAAAGACGAGATCCTGGAGGTTTGCCAACGCCTCGCCGAACGGGTTCAGGCGATCCTGGGCGCCGGCGAGATGCCGCTGGTCGTCGGCGGCGACCACTCCATCGCGATGGGCACCGTGGCCGGCGTTGCCGGTCATTTCCGCGCCCGAGATCAGCGCATCGGTCTGCTGTGGTTCGACGCGCACGGCGACATGAACCTGCCGGAGACCTCTCCGTCGGGCAACATCCACGGCATGCCGCTGGCGCACCTGCTGGGTCGCGGCGATCCGGACCTCGCCGGGATCGGCGGTTTCAGCCCCAAGGTCGAACCGCGCCACGTCGCGCTGATCGGCATTCGGGACCTGGATGACCAGGAACGTCGGATCATCCGCGACTCGGGCGTGCGCGCATTCACGATGCGCGACATCGACGAACGCGGGATGGCCGCGGTCGCGCGCGAGGCGATGCAGGTCGTCAACGACGGCACCGCGGGCTTTCACGTCAGTTTCGACGTCGACGGCTGCGATCCCGCGGTGATCCCCGGCTCGGGCACCCTGGTTCCCGGCGGGGTCAGTTTCCGGGAATCGCACCTGCTGCTGGAGTACTGCGCCGACAGCGGGCGGATGGTCTCGATGGAGGTGGTCGAGCTGAACCCGTTCCTGGACGAGCGCAACGTCAGCGCGGAACGGGCGCTGCAGATGATCCTGAGCGCGTTCGGCAAGCACATCCTTTAATCGCGGACCGCGTCGCGGGATAAAAAAAGCCCGGCCCGCAAAAAACACGGACCGGGCGGTTTGGCAGGTCTTGGCAAGCGGTTAACCCCACGTTAATGCTTGCGGTCGCTGCCATCCGCTTCCTTGCAGATCCCCTGCTTCTTCCTGAACCATAGTCGGCGAACCCGACCCCGATTGAACCCCATCAAGCGATGCCGTTTCAATGGCTTAGCAGGCCTATTTACAAATTGTCACAGACCATCGGGGGCCGGTGAACATAGGCTGGGCTCGGTGCCGGGCGCAGCGCCCGCGCGATACCTGCGCTTGGTTTGACTCTACCCGAGTCGGGGGCCCGGTTCCACTGGACCGCACCGGCTCGACCCGTTCGGGACCGTGATTGACGGTGTGCAAACGGTGCGACTCTGGGGCATGCTGAACCTGGGTTCACCGGAGCTGCACCATGCAACGATTCCCTCTCGCCCTTCTGGCCGTCGCGCTGCTTCACTCCGGCTGCGGCCCCGCCCCGGAAGCGCCACCGGCGGCGACTGCCGGCGCCGATCGTCAGATTTCGATCACCGTCCTGGTGCCGGCCGACGCGCCGGCGGTGTATCTGACCGGCAACTTGCCGGCGCTGGGACCGTGGGCTGCAGACGCTCTGCAGATGCACGGGAGCGGCCCGGAGCGCACCGTGACCATCGGCGTCCCGGAAGGTCATGCGTTCGAATACAAATTCACGCTGGGCTCGTGGGACCGCGAGGGCCTGGGCCCGTCCGGCACGGTGATGCCGAATTTCACGCTGACCGCCGACCGGGACCGGGCGGTGGTCCACCAGATCGTCGATTTCAAGAAGGACCCGCGCGAGTACATCGCCGACTGGCCCGGCTCCGGCGTGCTTGGGCGCCTGGTTTATTGGACCGACGTCGAATCCGCGCACCTGGATGAGCCGCGCCACGTGAGCATCTGGCTGCCGCCGGGTTACGACGCGGACCCGTCGCGGCGCTACCGGGTGCTGTACATGAGCGATGGTCAGAACCTGTTCGACCCGCGGATCGCCAACACGGGGATCGACTGGGGAGTGGACGAGGCGATGGTACGCGGTGCCGAGGCGGGCCTGTTCGAGCCGGCGATCGTGGTCGGGGTGTGGAACTCGTCCAAGCGGCTGTCCGAGTACTCGCCGTGGGACGGAGCGAGCGCCTACGCGAGGTTCCTAATCGAGGAGCTGATGCCCAGGATCGACGCCGAGTTCCGGACCCTGCCCGGACCCCGCAACACGTTCGCGATGGGCTCGTCGATGGGCGGACTGCTGTCGTTCTACCTGGTCACGGCCCACCCGGAGCACTTCGGCGCCTGCGGCTGCGTTTCGACCCATTTCCCGCTGTCGGAGGCGGTGCTGGCCAGCATCGACGGCGGCGACCCGGGCGACGCCGACCCGACTCCGCACGTGTTGAAGGACATCGCCGCCGGCGCGAAGGTGCCGTCGGACGCGCGCCTGTTCTTCGACTATGGCACCGAGGGGCTGGATGCGCAGTATGGCCCGACCCACCGGGCGGTCGGCGACTGGCTTGCCGCCCAGGGCCTGGTCGAGGGCAAGGATTTTGTGATTCGGGAATATCCCGGCGCCGACCACAACGAGGCGTCCTGGCGCGCGCGCATCGGCGACAGCCTCGCCTTCATGCTGGGCCCGCGCGGCCGCTGAAAAAAACGCCGCCCCGGAGA
>JBFJNB010000021.1:0-12300 GCA_041633655.1 Lysobacterales bacterium
AGAGCGACGGCAAGGGCGGCGAGCTGCTCGACCCCGAAGGCAACCCCGACACCAGCTTCCTGGCCAAGATCCCGGCCGACACGCCGTTCACGTTCCAGACCATCGACCAAAACGGTCTGGTGCTGAACATGGCCCAGACCTGGCACCAGGTCCGCCCCGGCGAGACGCGCGCTGACTGCGGCGGCTGCCACGCGCACAGCCAGCAGCCGCTGGCCTTCGCCGGCACCGAGGCGAGCAAACCGGGCTATCCGGTCTACGACCTCTCGAAGGTGACCCCTCTGGTCAGCCAGGACGGGGGCGGACAGCCGGTGGTCAACGACGTCAACGAAAGCGTAGTCGACGTCGAGTTCTATCAGGACATCCGGCCGCTGTTGCAGGCGCACTGCGTGAGCTGTCACAACGGGACCCAGAACGCCGGCAACCTGAATCTCGCCGACCTGAGCCTGTACGGCAACCTGCCCGGCGACTACAAGCGCCTGGCCGACGACCAGGATGCCGACTGGGGCCATCCGCCGGTGATCCCGAACGGGATCTGGCGCCAGACCAACGCCAGCCGCTACGTTCGCATGTTCCAGAGCCGCCGCAGCCTGCTGACCTGGATGGTGTTCGGTGAGCGCCTGGACGGCTGGAGCAACGCCGATCACCCGACCGAAACGACTCCCGGAGATGCCTCGACGCTGCCGGCGGGGGCGGCGCCCAACGATGCCGATCTGGATTACGTGCCCAGCGCTGCGCACCCGGCCGGGGGGGTGCCGGGATTGAGCATCGATGAAAAGATCACGTTCGCGCGCTGGATCGACTTGGGAACCGCCATCGACGTCGCCGCGACCCGCGGCAACCCGGGCATGGGCTGGTTCGAGGACAACCTGCGCCCGACCCTGACCGTCTCGAGCCCGCGCCCGAACTACAATCCGGTGGCGCCTTCCAAGATCCGCTTCGGGATGGCCGACGCCAACACCAGGCTGGATCTGGCGACGCTGTCGGTCACCACCACGTTCCCGGTCCAGGGGCGCGCCGCCGGGGCCGAGCTCGCCGATCTGGCGGTCCAGGTCGGAGACGGGATCTGGGAAATCGACCTGGGAGGCCCGCTGCCAAAAAATCTCATCGATGCCCACGTTCGGGCGGCCGTGACCGACAACCAGGGCAACTTCAAACGGGTCGACGTGCGCTTTGCGACCGCCGCGACCGGGCTTTTGTTCGTCGACGGTTTCGAGAGTCCCTGATCAGCCCTCGGCCGGGCCAAGCTTCAGCCCCATGTTGAAGCGGTCGTTGGCCTCCTGAAACGTGCGCAGCGCATCGGCCAGGTCGAACGGACGTTCCTCCAGCGTGCCGGCATCCCACTCGCTGCGTCCCGGGGCGAAGAAATCGCCGCCGTAGATATGGATCGCTCCGGTCAGCTTCTCGATCGGATTGACCACCGAGTGGGTCGCATCGTGCGGCAGCGAATAGACCTCGCGGGCGACGAGCGCTGCGGGCAGTGGCTTTCGGCACTGTACCGGTGATTCAGGATTCGGCAACCTCGCACGGTTACATCCCTCGAGGGACGGACGATGTTTCTGAGAACTGCCGTTACCGGTCTGCTGGGGCTGCTGCTGGGCGCCTCCGCGCTGGCTGCCGACTACGCCACCCAGCGGCGCGCGATCGACGAGCGCATCGACGCGCTCGAGGCCGACCGCGAGGGCGCCGCGCCGGCCGAGCGCCTGAAGCACCTGATCGATCTCTATTTCGACTACACGATGCTCGAGTACCCGGAATTCGCGACCTACATCGGCCATCCCGGCGACCACGGCCGCTGGACCGACAACTCGGAAGCGGCGGTGACCCGGCGCGAACAAGACACCCACCGGGCGCTGGCGATCATCAAGACCATCGACCGGGAGCGCCTGCACGGGGTCGACCGCCTCAACTACGACCTGCTCGTAGAGCAGCTCGAAAACAACATCGAGGGCGAGCGGTTCGGCGGCAACTACCTGGTTTTGAGCCAACTTCACGGGCCGCAGCAGAACATCGCCCAGATGATGACGATGATGCCGGCCACCAATCTCGCCCAGTACGAGCACATCGTCTCCCGCCTCCAGGGCGCGAGCCGGGTCATCGACGACGCGATCGCCTGGATGCGGGCCGGCCTGGCCAAGGGCGTCACGCCGCCGCGCATCACGCTGCGCGACGTCCCCGACCAGGTCGCCAACCAGATCGTCGACGACCCGTTGCAGAGCCCGCTGCTGGGTTCGTTCAGCCGCTTTCCCGAGCACATCGATGGCGACACTCGGGCGCGCCTGACGGCGCAGGCGAGCCAGGCCTACCGCGAGGGGGTCAAGCCCGCATTCGAGCGCCTGCACGCGTTCCTGGTCGAGGAATACCTGCCCGGCGCGCGCGAGACGATCGCGATGAAGGACCTCCCTGACGGGCAGGACTGGTACGCGTTCAACGTGCGCCAGTCGACGACGACCGACCTGTCGCCCGGGGAGATCCACGAGATCGGCCAGGCCGAGGTCAAACGCATCCGCGCCGAGATGGACCGGGTCATCGAGCAGAGCGGCTTCGAGGGCGACTTCGCCGCGTTCACCGAGTTCCTGCGCACCGATCCGCAGTTCTACTTCACCGAGCCCGATGCACTGCTGGCCGCGTACCGGGACATTGCCAAGCGCGCCGACCCGGAGCTGGTCAAGCTGTTCGGCAGGCTCCCGCGCACTCCCTACGGGATCGTTCCGGTGCCCGCGTACGCCGAGAAATCGCAGACCACCGCCTATTACCAGCCCGGGTCGCTGGAGGCGGGAAGGCCGGGCGAGTTCTTCGCCAACACCTATGCGCTCGACACCCGCCCGAAATGGGAGATGGAAGCCCTGACCCTGCACGAGGCGGTGCCGGGCCACCATCTGCAGATCGCGCTGCAGCAGGAACTCGACGACATGGCCTGGTTCCGCCGCTTCGGCGGCTACACCGCGTTCACCGAGGGCTGGGGTCTTTATTCCGAGAGCCTTGGCACCGAGATGGGTTTCTACACCGACCCGTATTCGAAGTTCGGCCAGCTCACCTACGAAATCTGGCGCGCGATCCGGCTGGTGGTCGACACCGGCATGCACGCGCTGGGCTGGAGCCGCCAGCAGGCGATCGACTATTTCACCGCCAATTCTGGCAAGACCGGTCACGACATCGTGGTCGAGGTCGACCGCTACATCGTCTGGCCGGGTCAGGCGCTGGCCTACAAGATCGGCGAGCTGAAGCTCAAAGAGCTGCGTCAGCGCGCCCGCGAGCGGCTCGGCGAGGACTTCGACGTCCGCGCGTTCCACGACCAGGTCCTGGGGCAGGGCTCGCTGCCGCTGACGGTGCTGGAAAAGCATATCGACGAGTGGATCGCGGCCCAGCTTTGAGCCCGACTCGCGGCGCGGCCGTGAACACCAAGGTGCGGCCCAAGACCTGCGCCGTCTGCGGCCGCCGCTTCGAATGGCGCCGCAAGTGGGCGCGCGACTGGGAGGCGGTCAAGTACTGCTCCGACCGCTGCCGCGGCGCCGGCCTCACGCCGCTGGACGAGTCGCTGGAGCAAGCGATCCTGGCGCTGCTTGCGGAGCGCGGCGGCGGCGGGACGATCTGTCCCAGCGAGGCGTCGCGTCGCGTCAGCGATCCTGATGGGGATTGGCGCGGGCTGATGCAGCCGGCGCGCAACGCCGCCCGGCGGCTGGTCGGCCGCGGTCTGGTCGAGATCCTCCAGCGCGGACGGGTGGTCGACGGTTGGACCGCGAAGGGCCCGATCCGGCTGCGCCGGCGCTAGGGCGAACCGCGCACGTTTAGGCGCTGGACGGCGTCTCGGAGCGCCGCGGGAAGCGGCCCCGCCGGAGCGGGGCCGGTGTCGATCGAGGCGCGCTCAGCGCTTCTCGTGCTGGATCTCCCACAGGTAGTCCGCGTGCGAGTTGCAGATGCTGGAATACTCGTTGGCCGCGGCGTTGTTGCCGTCGCCGTAGATCGCCTCGAGGATCTCCCCGCGCGCGGTGAGCAGACTGGCGAAGTCGGCGCCGCTCATCGTCGACAGCCGCCGGTACTTGCCCCCAACCTGATGCGACGACCAGCCCCAGGAGCTGATCTTGCCGTCGGCGACCGCCTTGTCGAGCACCGGCGCGAAGTGCTTCTTGACGATCTCGTCGGCCCGTTCCTCGCGCGCGATGTCGCACACTTCGTAGACCGATAGACTCGCCTTGCCGCGGTCGGCGCTGCCGAGGTTGCCGGCCTCGACCTTCCAGATGTAGTCGTCGTGCGAACTGCAGACCTGGCCGAACTCGTTTTCGGGATCACCGCCGGCGGCGTCCATCCGGTCGTCCAGGGTATTCTGCGCCGCGAGCAGGCCGGTCAGGCTGTCGGAGGTGTAGTAGATCAGCCGGCGCCACTTGCCGCCGGTGTGGTGGGCCAGCCAGCCCCAGCCCTTGATGGTGCCGTCGGCGACCGCGGCGTCGTAGACCGGCACCGTGTGTGCCTTGATCAGCTCATCGGCCCGTTCCTGCGTGTGGGCCTTGCAGTACAGGTAGGTGGCGTAGGAATATCGATCCTCGGGCGCTTCTTCGTCTTGCGCCGATGCCCCCACTGGCCCCGCAAGGGCCAATACCATTACCCAGACCCCTCGATAGTTCTTCATGTCGTGCTCTCCTCGTTGGAGCGGGCGGGGATCGCCCACTCGCCAACCAATGTCCGGACCGTGGCCACGCCACCAACTCCGGGGCGGCGCGCCGGCGTCCCGGCACGGAGGCCAGTATAGGCGCAGTTCATGCCTTGCGGGCTATTGACAAGCAGAATCGCGGCACTATATTTGCGCATCACCGCGGGCCAGGCTCCCAGCGCCCGCTCGACCCGAAGGGCCGGGTCGGTTTTTGTTTGCAGGTCGCCCAACTGCGCTTGAGGACCAACAATGAAAACCGTCTTGGCTGTCGAGGAAGAACCTCCGAGTAGCCAGCCGCTTCGCTTTCCGAGCCCGACCGAGCCCGCCTCGGCCCCAGGGCCCGCCCCGGTTCGCCTCCACCCCCCAACGACATTCAGCGTATCCGAGCGTTCGCTTGAGTTCCTGGCGCGGCATTTCCCGGACGCCGGTATCGACGACTGGAACGACTGGCGCTGGCAGAACCGCTACCGGATTCGCACGCTGGCGGGTCTGACCCGGATCCTGGAGCTTTCGGCCGACGAGGTCGAGGCGATCAAGCGTCATGTGGGCTCGCTGCCGGTTGGGATTACGCCCTACTACGCCAGCCTGCTGGACCCGGCCGACCCGGCGCAGCCGTTGCGCCGCACCGTGGTGCCGGTGCTGGGCGAGTACCTGCGGACCCCGGGTGAGGACGACGACCCGCTGGGGGAGGACTCGCACTCACCGGTGCCCGGGCTGGTGCATCGGTACCCGGACCGGGTGCTGCTGCTGGTCACCAACTTCTGCTCGGTGTACTGCCGCTACTGCACCCGCGCCCGGATGGTCGGGGCGGTGGGGGAGCGCAGCGTGAAGAAGACCGACATCGAGGCCGCGCTCGAGTACATCGAGCGCACCCCGGCGGTGCGCGACGTGCTGATTTCCGGCGGCGACGCGCTGAGTCTGGACGACGACCGGCTCGATTACGTGCTGGGCCGGCTGCGCCGGATCGAGCACGTCGAGTTCGTTCGCCTCGGGACCAAGCAGCCGGTGGTGCAGCCGATGCGGGTCACGCCGTCGCTGACCGCGATCCTGAAGCGCCACGGACCGGTATGGATGAGCCTGCACTTCACCCACCCCGACGAGCTGACCCCGGAGGTTGCGGAAGCCTGTGCCCGCCTGGCCGACGCCGGGGTCCCGCTGGGCAGCCAGACGGTGCTGCTGCGCGGCGTCAACGACGAAGTCGAGACCATGCGCACGCTGGTTCACGGCCTGCTGAAGATCCGGGTCCGGCCCTACTACCTGTATCAGTGCGACCCGATCAGCGGGTCGGCTCATTTCCGCACCCCGGTCGCCGCCGGGGTGGAGCTGATCCGCGGTCTGCGCGGGCACACGACCGGCTACGCGGTGCCGAGCTTCGTCGTCGATGCGCCCGGTGGGGGCGGCAAGATCCCGCTGGCGCCGGACTACGTGATCGGCTACGACGGCGGCGAGCTGCTGCTCAGAAGCTACGACGGCGGGGTCTACCGCTATCCCGATCCCACCCAATCGCTGCGCGGGCGCACCGGAGAGCCGTCATGAGCCGCCGGATCATTCGGGTCGGACTTACCTACGACCTGCGCGAGGCATACCTCGAAGCCGGCTACAGCGAGCTGGAGACCGCCGAGTTCGACCGCGCCGACACCATCGACTCGATCGAGCAGACGCTGCGCGGGCTGGGCTATCAGGTCGATCGCATCGGCAACGTAAAGCAACTGGCCGCGCGGCTGGTGGCCGGCGAGCGCTGGGACATCGTGTTCAACATCTGCGAGGGCCTGCACGGCCCGGCGCGCGAGGCCCAGGTGCCGGCGCTGCTGGACGCCTACCAGATCCCGTACGTGTTCTCCGACGCGCTGGTGTGCGCGCTGACCCTGCACAAGGGCATGACCAAGGACGTGGTCCGCGCCGCCGGGGTCGCGACCCCCGACTACGCGGTGGTCAGCGAGCCCGCCGACGTCGACCGGGTCAGGCTTGCCTATCCGCTGTTCGCCAAGCCGATCGCCGAGGGCACCGGCAAGGGCGTGCACGCGACCTCCAGGATCAACGACCCATCCCAGTTGCGCGAGGTGTGCCTCTCGCTGCTGCGCGAACACCGGCAGCCGGTGCTGGTGGAGCGGTACCTGCCCGGGCGCGAGTTCACCGTGGGCCTGCTCGGCACCGGCCGCCGCGCGAGCGCGGTGGCGACCCTGGAGATCGAGCTTTTGCCCGGCTCCGACGCCGAGGTCTACTCGTATCGCAACAAGGAAAACTGCGAGGAGCTGGTGCGCTACCGGCTGCTCGGCGCCGGCAAGCTGCGGCGCGAGGTCGAGGCGCTGGCGCTGAAGGCCTGGCGCGCGCTCGGCTGCCGCGACGCCGGCCGCATCGACGTGCGGCTCGACGAGCACGGGGCCGCCCACTTCATCGAGGTCAATCCGCTGGCCGGGATCCATCCCGAGCATTCGGATCTGCCGATCATGGCCACGCTGGCCGGGATCGGCTATCCGAAACTGATCGGCACGATCATGAATTCGGCGCTGGCCCGGATGGTGCACGAGTTGCCGGAATTGCCGGTGGATTCCACGAGTGCAGCTTGGCCGATCGTCCGCCGAGGGGTAGCCGTAGCTACCGCTCAAGGGGGATCGGGCGAGATGCGCCGTGCAATCCGGCGACAAACCGGCAACGATGCGCGTTATAACCCATGACCACGCCGGAATTTGCGCAATTCATTACGCGAGCTCATCAACGTGGCAATACCCAGTGAAACTCGTGCAGCTTCCGGGCTGAAGCGCACGAGCGCCCCGCACGCGGCCGCGCTGGCCGCCTAGCCGGCCGATGACGTCCGCGCCCATGCCGCGGTCGGTGGTCGTGCTGCACGAGACGATCGGGCCGCACGCCCGCGCCGACGAGGCGGACACGCTGGTCCAGGTCGACGAGGTCGCCGCCGCGCTGGCCGCGCTCGGCTGGTCGGTCGCGACGTTGGCGACCGGCCTGGACCTCGGCGCCACCCGCGCCGAGCTCGAATCGCGCCGCCCGGACCTGGTGTTCAACCTGGTCGAGTCGCTGGCCGGCGACGGGCGCCTGATCACGCTGATCCCGCAACTGCTGGCCGCTAGCGGGTTCCCGTTCACCGGGTGCGGCGCCGGCACGATCCACCTGAGCTCCGACAAGGTGCTGGCGAAGCGCTGGATGGCGCTGAACGGGATCCCGACGCCGGCGCTTCTGGGCGCCGCCGGCGGTGTCGACACAGGCTCATGCTGGATCGTGAAGTCGGTGTGGGAACACGCCTCGCTCGGCCTCGACGCCGGCAGCGTGGTCACCGACGCCGCCGCGGCGCACGCGCGCATCGCCGAGTGCCGCGCCCGCCACGGCGGCGACTGGTTCGCCGAGCACTACGTCGACGGACGCGAGTACAACATCTCGGTGCTGGAGACCGACGGCCGGGTGCGCATCCTGCCGATCGCCGAGATGCGCTTCGTCGGTTTCGCGCCGGCGCAGCCGCGCATCGTCGGCTATGCCGCCAAGTGGGATCCAGCCGCGCCCGAGTACGACGCCACCCAGCGCTCGTTCGCGCCGCTGCCGGAAAACGAACGCAGCGCGCTGACTTCGGTGGTCGATGACTGCTGGCGCGCATTCGGACTGCGTGGATACGCGCGGGTCGACATCCGGGTCGACGAGCACGGGCAACCCTGGGTGCTGGAGGTCAACGCCAATCCGTGCCTGTCCGCGGATGCCGGGTTTGCGGCCGCGGCGCTGGAAGCGGGGATTTCCTACCCGCGTTTGATCGAGTCGATCGCCGCCGCGGCGGCGCCGGAAGCCGCCCGGGAATACCGCCACGCGGGCTGAGCAGCGCCCGAAGTTTCCGCGATGTTTCGAATCCACAAGATCTTCGACGTGACCACGCCGACCAACCGGCAGCTCCTGAGCCAGGTCCAGGCGATGCTGCGGGTCCAGTTCGCGGCGCTCAGCGAAAAGGAGATCGCGCGCCTGCCCGCCAAGCTGGCCAATCCGCTGAAGTACCGGTTCCGGTCGATGCTGCTGGTGGCCGAGGACGGCGATGCCCACGTACGCGGTTTCGCGATGTTGCTGCACGCACCAGACCTCGAGTTCTGCTACCTGGACTATATCTGCGCCGGGCGCGGCGAGACCGGGGGCGGGATCGGCGGCGCGCTGTACGAGCGGGTTCGGGAGGAAGCCTTCCAGCTTGGTGTGGTGGGGATCTTCCTCGAGTGCCTGCCGGACGACCCGGCGCTGTCCCCGGATCCGGCGATCCGCAGGCAGAACGTGGCCCGGCTGCGTTTCTACGAGCGCTTCGGCGCCCGCCCGATCGCCGGCACCGCCTACGAGACCCCGCTGGAGCCCGACGACACCGACCCGCCGTACCTGGTGTTCGACCACCTGGGACAGGACGATCGTCCACTCCGCAAGCGCCAGGCGCGCGCGATCGTCCGCGCGATCCTGGAGCGCAAGTACGCCGGCGTTTGCCCGCCGGAATACATCGAGCGGATCGTCAAGTCGGTCCGCGACGACCCGGTCCGGCTGCGCGAACCGCGCTATCTGCGTCGCACCGGCGCGACCGCCGACCACCGCCCGCGGCAGCGCCGGATCGCACTGATCGTCAACGATCAGCACGCGATCCACCACGTCGACGACCGCGGCTACGTCGAGTCGCCGGTGCGGATCAAGTCGATCACCGACGAACTGGCCCGCACCCGACTGTTCGAGTCGGTCAAGGCAAGGCGCTGCCCGCTCGGCGTCATCGAGCAGGTCCACAAGCCGGAATTCGTGCGCTTCCTCAAGAGCGCCTGCGCCAACGTGCCGGCCGGGAAATCGGTCTACCCGTATGTGTTTCCGGTGCGCAATCGCGCGCGCCCGCCGAAGGAGGTGCCGCTGCGCGCCGGCTATTACTGCCTGGACACGTTCACCCCGCTCAACGCGAATGCATACAAGGCGGCAAGGGGTGCGGTCGACTGCGCGATGTCCGGCGCCGAGTGCCTGCTCGACGGCAGCCGCGTCGCCTACGCGCTGGTCCGACCGCCCGGCCACCACGCCGAATACGAGGCCTTTGGCGGTTTCTGCTATTTCAACTCGGCCGCGATCGCGGCCCACCACCTGAGCCGCCAGGGCCGGGTTGCGCTGCTCGACATCGACTACCACCATGGCAACGGCGCCCAGGACATCTTCTATCGCCGCCGCGATGTGTTCACGCTGTCGATCCACGGGCACCCGCGTTACTCGTATCCGTACTTCTCGGGCTTCGAGGACGAAAAGGGCGAGGACGAGGGCAAAGGCTACAACCTGAACCTGCCGATGCCGGAGAACCTCGACGGCGCGCAGTACCGCAAGGCGCTCGAGCGTGCGCTAAAGCGCATCGCGAAGTACCGGCCGCAGTTCCTGGTGCTGGCGCTGGGCCTGGATACCGCCAAGGGTGATCCGACCGGATCGTTCCGGCTGCTGGCCAGGGACTTTCGCGAAAACGGCCGCCTGATCGGGGGGATCGGCGTGCCGACGCTGGTGGTGCAGGAAGGCGGCTATCGGACCCAGACCCTGGGCGTGAACGCGCGTCACTTCTTCGTCGGTCTGTGGGACGGAATCCAGGCCTCCGGGACCGCGGCGTGAAGGACTTTCGCACCACGCTCGGGCGGCGCGATTCCGACGCGGTGCGCGCGCTGGTCCAAGCGACCGGGTTCTTTTCGGCCGAAGAAGTCGACGTCGCGGTCGAGCTGGTCGACGAGGCCGGGACGAGAGGATCGGCCGCCGGCTACGAGTTCGTGTTCGCCGATGCGCCCGGGGACGGTGCCCTGCTCGGTTATGCCTGCTTCGGGCCGATCCCGGCCACCGCATCGAGCTACGACCTGTACTGGATCGTGGTCGCCCCCGGGCACCAGGGGCGCGGCCTCGGACGCGCGCTGATCCGCGCGGCCGAGCGCCTGGCCACGGGCATGGGCGCGACCCGGATGTACGTCGACACGTCGGGGCGGGCCCAGTACGCGCCCACCCGCGCGTTCTACGAGGCCGCCGGGTACCGGACCGCCGCGGTGCTCGAGGATTTCTACGCGCCCGGCGACGCCAAGGTCATCTACGCAAAAGAGCTCTAGCTGGCCGCCATGAGGCTGCACACCAAGATCCTGATCGGGTTGATCGCCGGCGCCGCCGCCGGTGTCGGCGTCAACCTGTTGGCCGGCGAGGCGGCCTGGGTCGCCGCGGTCAATCACTACCTGTTCGGGCCCGCGGGCCAGATCTTCCTAAGGCTCCTGATCATGGTGGTGATCCCGCTGGTGTTTGCCACCCTGGTCCTCGGGGTGGCCGGGCTGGGCGGCCTCCGCGAGGTCGGACGGCTGGGCGTCTGGACGCTCGGTTACTTCGTGGGTACCACGACGCTGGCGGTGGCCCTCGGGCTGAGCCTGATGAACCTGATCGAGCCCGGCGCGGGACTGCCCGCGGACACCGCCCGCGAGCTGGTCGAGACCTATGCCGAGGATGCCAGCCGGCGGCTCGAGGCCAGCGCCGCCGACCGGTTCGGGATCCAGACCATCGTCGAGATCGTGCCCCGCAACCCGGTCCAGGCGGCAGCCGAGATGCAGATGCTCGGGGTGATCTTCTTCTCGCTGATGTTCGGGGTCGGGCTCAGCATGCTCTCGCGCGAGCGGGCCGCACCGATGCTGCGCGTGCTCGAGGCCCTGGCCGAGGTGATCACGAAGCTGATCGAGCTGGCGATGCGTCTGGCCCCGTACGGGGTGTTCGCGCTGATCTTCGTGGTCACCAGCCGCTTCGGCTGGTCGCTGCTCGGGCACCTGGGACTGTTCGTCGCGGTCGTGGTCGGCGGCCTGTTGCTCCATTGCCTGGTCACGCTGAATCTCGCGCTGCGCTTCGGCGCCGGGGTCTCGCCGTTCTGGTTCTGGAAGGGCATCCGGCCCGCGGCGATCACCGCGTTTTCGACCTCCTCCAGCAACGCGACCCTGCCGACCTCGATCCTGGTGGCGGAGCGCAACCTCGGGCTTCCGCGCGAGCTCGCCGGTTTCGTGCTGCCGCTCGGGGCGACGTTGAACATGAACGGCACCGCTTTGTTCGAGGGCGCCGCGGTGCTGTTCGTCGCCCAGGTATTCGGGATCGAGCTCAGCTTGACCCAGCAGCTCGTCGTAGTGGTGCTGTCGGTGCTGACCGCGATCGGCACCGCCGGCGTGCCCGGCGGCTCGATCCCGCTGCTGATGGTGATGGCGGTTTCGGTCGGGCTGCCCGGCGAGGGCATCGCGATCATCCTCGGGGTCGACCGCCTGCTCGACATGTGCCGCACCACGGTCAACGTCTGCGGCGATCTGACCGCGGCCTGCGTGGTGGCGCGGCTGGATGGGCTCCGGCAACCGCGCCGAGAATCGGCGGCCTGAAGGTGCTGCCAACTGGTGTCAGCAGCCCGGCACCACGCTACCAGAACCCGCAGGCGGCCGGTGCGGACAGCGGCGCCATTGCGTTGGCGCTGTGCCAGCCGAGCGCCGGCAGGCCGGCGGTGACCGGCAGGTTCATGTTCAACTCGACCCGGCCCCCGACCAGCACGAGTTCGGCCGTTCCGGCGATCGCGCGGCTCGGGCTCCTCGGCGCGCAGCCGGGGCACGAGCCGCCGGTGAACAGCCAAGCATCGGCGGCGCGGGCGCCGTTCGCGAAATCGACAAATACCCAACGCGCGCGGC
>JBFJNB010000022.1:0-12258 GCA_041633655.1 Lysobacterales bacterium
CCGCGGGGAGGTACGCCGGCGCTGGCGCCGGATGCGGCGCGCGCGGCAGATGCGCGGCTGAGCTAATCGACCGGATACGGTCCGTCGCCGTCGAACGACTGCGCGTGGTAGCCCTTGCTGCCGACCGCGGCGGCCAGGCGGCTCAGCGGGTGGTGGCCGTCGCGGAGGCGCTCTACCACATAGCGAAAATCGAACCGGGGCTGCCAGCCGAGATCCTCGCGGGCGCGGCGGTTGTCGTAAACCCGGTCGATCCCGGGCAGCATCTTCCAGCCGCGGCGTAAATACTCATCACGGTATTCGGGAACCAGCTCCGCTACCACGCCGGGGGCGTCGACGCGCAGGCGCGCTGCATGCTCGGGCCGGAATGGAGTGGTGGCGCTGACGATGTAGCGCCCGAAGCCGATCTCGGCGGCGCGCTCGGCGGCCAGCAGGTGGGCCTCGACCCCGTCTTCGAGATCCAGCCGCCGGTACAGGAACTCGTTGACCTTCAGATTGAGATCGTCGAATCCGCGCCGGCGGTCGGGGTCGTCGTCTTGTTCCGGAAAGAACCGCGCGATTCGCAACACCACGCAGGCGAGGCCCCGGGTCCGGTGGTAGAGCTCGCACAGGTCCTCGGCCGCGACCTTGGTCACCCCGTAGATATTCTTGGGTGCCGGCCGCAGGTCCTCGGTGATCCACGCGGCCGGTTCCCCCACGCCCGGGCTCAGTGCCGCGCCGAACGCGCTGGTGGTGCTGGTGAAAACCACCGCGGAGACGCCGTGCTCGAGCGCCGCTTCGAGCAGGTTCAGGGTGCCGGCGACGTTGGTCTCGACGAACGCCTGAGGCGGATGGGTGGCCACGTGCGGCTTGTGCAGCGCGGCGGCGTGGATGACCACGTCGGCTCCCACCAGGCTTTGGCGCACAAAATCCTCGTCGGCGAGCGAGCCCACCCGGTCGGTGAACTCGGATTCCAGCCGGTCGAGCCCGGCCACCTCGCGCCCGCGCTCGCGCAGGGTTCGCACCAGCGCCTCCCCCAGGTGCCCGGCACTACCGGTCACGACGAAACGCACTTCAGCCCCTGCCTTTTTCCCCGTTGCGGATCCGCAATGCCGTCAGCGGTTCTCGGCCAGCCACGCGAGCATGATCTCGGCGGCGCCCTGCCAGGCCGGGGTGCCGCCGGCCCGGGTGTACGCCGCCTCGATCGAGGCGTACTCGTTGTCGCTGTGGCCGATCCGGGGGCGCTCGACGTAGCGGGCGGTGCCGGGTCGCAGCCGGTTCACGGTGTCGGCGATCAATCGGTGGCCATGGCGGCCCTCGAACTGATCGAACTCGTTGAAGATCACCAGCACCGGCGCGTCGATCGCCGCCCAGGCGGCCAGGAAGTTGCGGCTCGCGGCCTGCTGGTGCCAGGCGAACGGCCGTCCGTAGTGATCGTTCGCGCCCAGGCCCAGGACGTCGGCGCGCACCGCGGCCATGCGCGGATCGTCGTTGGCGACCTGGTCCGGATGGCGCCGGGCGATCAGGTACTCGAAGTGGAATCGTGCGCGCGCCACGATCTCCTCGTGGATCGCCTCCGGCCTGACCGCCTCGGGCCGGCGCTCCAGATAGTGGCGGTCGAAGGTCAGCATCCGCTCCAAGTAGGTCACCGCGCCACCCCCCTGGACCATGACCCCGGCGATGTCGGCGCCGGCGTCCTGGAGCGCTTTTGCGACCAGCGGGGCGGTGGTTGAGCCGAGGCTGGAGCCGTACACGAACACCCGGCTCGGGTCGAGCCGGTCGCTTTGGTTCAGCAGTTGGGCGAACGCGAACACGTAGTGGTTGACCTCGGTGTCGTAGTCGAGCTGGTCGCAGTCGGGGCCCAGGCTGTCGCCGTCGGAGGAGCGCTCGACCCGCACCAGCGCCAGCCTGGACTCGCGCGCCAGCGCCGCCAGCAGCTCGCGCGAGTTGGACCCCGGCCGATACTCGATCGACCCGCACGAAACCCACTGGGTGAACAGCAGCGGATAACGCCGCGCGTCGTCGCCGGCGGGTGCCGTGATGATCGTGCGCAGCCGCGCCCCGTCCGGGGTGGTCACCGCGCCGTAGTGCGACACGACACCCGGGATTGCCTCCAGCGGTTTGGCTTCGGCGACGAACTCGACCGTGCGAGTGCCCTCGTCGCGCGCGACCTCCAGGCGCACCGCGTCGCCGGCGCGCAGGCGGCCCATCGCCGCCTCGGCCTGATCGCCGTCGGCCAGCGCCGCGCCGTTGAGCGAAACCAGCGCATCACCGTCGGCCAGCCCCGCGCGGGCCGCGGCCGAGCCCGTCTCCAGCCGATCAATCACCAGCACGCCGTCGGCTTCGCGCACGCCGAATCCGGTCTGTGCCTGGCGCTTGAGCCCGCCGACCTCGTCGGCGCCCTGCGCGTGAGAGAGGACCGCGGCCAGCGCGGCGACAGCCAGTTGCATGAGTCGTTGATTCATCGGTTGGTCCCTGGTTGATTACGGACGAGATTACTGGATGGTCGCGATCGGCAGCAGCAGCTCGGTCAGGTAGTCGCCGCTGTCGGCGGCGAGCACGCCGGCCGGCAGCCGGTAGCCCTGCTGGTCGGCGCCGAAACGGTGATAGACCTCGCGCAGCGGCCCGTCGGGCTTGAGCCCGGCGCCGTCGATCCACGCGATCATCCGCTCGCGCAGGTTCTCGGTCTGCTCGTAGGCGCCGCCGTAGGCGACCGAGCAGGCCAGCTCGCAGCCGGGGATCACGGTGGTCTCGAGTTTTGCGGGCGCGGCTTCGGTCACCGGGATACAGACCTCGATTCGTAGCTCCACGCGCTGCGCCGGCGGGTCGTGGAAGATCAGGAACGGCGCCTCGCTCGCCCGCGCCTGGTGGCTCGCAACGGTGGCCTCGGCACTCTCGAAGATCGCGCTGACCGACTCGCCGAGGCTCGGCACGGTGGCGGCGGTGGCGTGCACCCGCCGCGGGGGCACCGAGCGCAGCTTGACCGCCGACAGCGCCCGCCCGGAACGGCCGCGCAGCGACTGGGTCAGCGTGTCGACGATCTTGAGCTGCTCGTCGATTTCGGCGCGCTCGCCGAGCAGGCGCTGGCGCTGGGCGGCGATGAAGCGCGCCAGCGCCTCGCGGCTCAGGTCCGAGTCGAGCAGCGCCGCGATCTCTCCGATCGAGAACCCGGCCGCGCGCAGGTTGGTGATCAGGGCCAGGCGCTCGGTCTGCCTGACCCGGTAGTAGCGGTACCCGGTGACCGGATCGACGTGGGCCGGCTTCAATAGCCCCTCGGCCTCGTAGAAGCGCAGCGCCTTGACCGACACGTGGCCGAGTCGGGCGAACTCGCCGATGCGCAGTCGCTCGTTGATCCTAGTGGACACTACTCGACTATAGCGTCTCCCCCAACGGGAGAGTCAACGCCGATGGCGCGACTATTCGAGGCGGATCGCGCGCAGCTGCGCGCTGGCGTGGAAGTCCGGGTGATCGGGCGAGTGGGCGACGACCGCGAAATCGAGCTCGAGGAAATTGTTGCGGTCCTCGATCAATCCACCCGGGATTGCGAACGCGGCCTGCTGCCAGTGCTCGTCGCCGGGCGCCAGTTCCAGCGGCTCCCCGACCGGCTTTCCGTTGACCGTCAGCGTGACTCGCTGGGGGCCGACGAAGTCCGGGATGTGCAGCTGGAGCGCCAGCCGGCGGGCGCGTCCCGGATCGGGGTCGCTCGGGCGGATCAGAAACGCCACGTGGTTCGACCGGACCCAGGCGTGCTGCTGGTCCGGGTCGCGCCGGCTCAGCGCGAGCCCGTGGACGAACGCCCCGGCGCGCGCGTACGAGAGCGTGTTGTACTGACTGGGCGCCGGCTCCGGCGTGTAAATCGACTCCAGGTGCCAGCTGGCGGCGACGTGGGCCGGCCCGGTGACCGCAAAACGGGTGAACGGGACCGGCTCGCCGGCCCACATCCGGCGTGGGTTGTAGCGATAGAAATGACGGATGCGGGACTGGTCCGGCGTCAGTTCCGACACCGGCTCTCCGTCGGTCTCGGCGGCCAGGCCAACCAGCGACAGTGCCGTTGCAGCCACGTCGATCAGGCTGGTCGGCGCCGCACTCGCGGTCAGCGGCGCGCGGCTGGCGAGCGGCTTGATCATCAGCACCGGCCGCGCGTGACCGATCAACCTCGGGGTCAGGCTGGCGTTGGGCGGCCTGCCGGTCAGGTCGGCCGGCGCCACGTTGGTGCCGTGGTCGCCGGAAATCACGATCGCGGTCTGGTCGTAGATCCCGGCTGAGCGCAGCGCGTCGAAGAACCGGGCCAGCTCCCGCAGCACGCAATGGGTCTGGCCGGCGGCGGTGTTCCGGTTGTGGGTCAGGTTGCGCAGGAACCGGCAATCGCGGTCCCACTGGGCCGGCAGGTGGGTGCCGATGTAGTGGTACCACGTGTACCGCGGCGGTCCGTCGACCACCTCGAGGTGCTCGGTCCATTCGCGCAGAACCGGGCCCGGGTACGGCGACGACCCGTCGGCGGTGGTGTCCGAGAACAGCCAGTTGCCGTCGTTGTAGATCCGCTCCTTGAGGTACATCGGGGTCAGCCGGAACAGCGTCAGGTCGGCGACCAGGCGCGCCGCGTAGCCGACGCTCTCGCCGCGGAAGCGGGCGTAGCCGCGCGCCTTCAGGTCGTTGAACGGCCGCTGCACGCAACTGGCGGCGCCGGCTGCGCAATAGACGGTGGAGCCGCCGACGTAGTCGAGCCGAAAGCCGGCCGCCAGCAACCGATTCTGGTAAGCGTGCTCCGAAACCAGCTCGCGAGAACCGGCAATGCTATCGCCCTCGGTGAACGCCACCTGCCGGCCGGTCATCAGCGTCGGGACGCTGGGCGCGGTGCCCTGGTACATGCCGAGGTGGTCGGCGTACAGCGTGAACCCGGCGAACGCGCGCTGAAGGTCCGGACTCGAATCCAAGACCTCGCGCACGACGTCGCCCTGGAATCCGTCGGGCAGCAGATGGATCAGGTTGGTCTCGGCCGAGAACCCGAACACCGACAGGTCGAAATTCTCGTCCGCGCGCGCGCCCGGGGCCGCCACGTAGGAAGCCACCGCCGGGGCCAGCAGCACCGCGCACGAGGCCACCGGCAGCCATGCCAGCAGCGCCGGCACCCGCTTGAGCCGGAACAGCAGCGCCCCGATCAGCGGCGCGGCGGCCAGGAACGCAACCAGCTCCCACCAGAATGCCGCGCCCTGGCTCGCGCGCCAGTTCACCGCGTTCCCGTTGAACTCGCCGTAGTAGAACAGCTCGTGGATCAGGTTGCTCTGCAGCACCATCACAAAGCTCAAGGTCAGCATCCCGAGCGCGATCCGTCGGCGCCAGCGATCGGTCAGTGGCCGGGCCAGGCCGGCGCTGATCCCGGTCAGCGCCGCGGTCAGCATCGCCAGCGCAAGCGCGGCCAGCGGCGGGGACACGATGACGTCCTCGCGATTGTTCAGCACCATGAACAGCGGCACCGCGAAGGTCAGCGGCGTCCAGAATGCCAGGTGCATGGGCCACCAGGCCGGGCCGCGGCCGGCAGTCATCGGAGTGCGTCCGCTACGCGATTGAGGTGCGCACCTCGATGTTGCCTTTGGTCGCGTGCGAATACGGGCAGACCACGTGCGCCTGGTCGACGAGCTCGCGCGCTTGTTCGCGCTCGATTCCCGGCAGGCTGACCTCGAGGTCCACGTCGATGCCGAATCCCTTTTCATCGTCGCGTGGGCCGATGCCGACGGTTGCGGTGATGCGCGATGAGTCGGGGATGCGGACCTTGTGCTGGCCGGCCACGTATTTCAGCGCGCCGAGAAAACACGCCGAGTAGCCGGCCGCGAAGAGCTGCTCAGGATTGTGGCCCTCGCCCCCGGCACCGCCCAGCTCCCGCGGGGTGGTGAGCTTCAGATCGAGGCTGCCGTCGGCGGTCGCGGCGCGGCCGTCGCGCCCCCCGGTCGCACTGGCGGTGGTCTTGTAGAGGACGTTTACGCTCATGAATCGAACTCCTGGTTTTTTCGAAAGGCCGATGATGTCCGAACGAAGACCAAACCGCCAATCGCACCGGCCAGCCCCTGGATGAGCAGGCCCGGCAAGGTGCGGGCCGCGGCGATCGGGGTGATCCCGAAAGACAGGTTCAGGATCAGGTGTGCCGCCACGATCGCGGCGAAACCGGCCAGCGCATAGAGCGCGGTGCGCCAGGCCCGGAGCCAGCGCGCGAGCAGCGCGGCCGCGGCGAACGCGATCGCGAGACCGAGCGCGATGATCGGCAGATAGCTGGAACCCATGCCGATAAGGTCGTGGCCGGTCGCTGCCAGGCGCTGCGCCAGGCCCACCTCGATGCCCATTTCGGCGAGCCGGGACAGCACCGACTGCGTGGCCGCGACTGCGGCCAGCGCGTAGGCGACCAGGGCGGCGAGAACGAACGCGCCGAGACCTCGGATCACCGCGCCGGCACCACTTTGAGGACCCGTCCGCCGGGGCCGTCGGTGACCACGTAAAGCGCGCCGTCCGGCCCGGTCCGCAGGTCGCGGATGCGGGATTTGAGCTCGGTGAACAGCGCCTCCTCACCGACCACCTGCCCGTTTTCGAGGTCCAGCCGGCGGACCTCGCGCGCGACCAGCGCGCCGACGAACAAATTCCCCCGCCACTCCGGGAACAGCGCTCCGGAATAAATCGCCAGACCCGAGGGTGCGATCGACGGAGTCCAGCCGTATTGCGGAGGCGTCATGCCCGGCCATTCGCTGAACGGCGACACCAGCGCGCCGCTGTAGTCGACCCCGTGGGTCACCGCCGGCCAGCCGTAGTTGGCGCCGGGCTCGATCAGGTTGACCTCGTCGCCGCCGCGCGGCCCGTGTTCGTGCAGCCAGACCCGACCGTCCGCGGCGATCGCCAGCCCCTGCGGGTTGCGGTGTCCGTAGCTCCAGACGTAGGGCGCGTGTGGAAACGGATTGCCCGCTGCCGGCGAACCGTCGTCGTTCATCCGCAGCAGCTTGCCGAGCTGGCTGCCCAGGTCTTGCGCCGACTCGCGGTAATCGAAGCCGTCGCCGGTGGTCGCGAGCAGCGTGCCGTCGGCCAGAAACGCGAGCCGCCCGCCGTAATGCACTGGGGTGTCTTTGCGCGAGGCGACCCGGAAAATCACCGTGACGTCGTGGAGACGTTCGCCGGCCAGCCTCGCCCGCGCGATCGCGGTGCCGTTGTCGCCGGGCGTGCCCTCGGCGTAGGACAGGTAGAGCAGCGAATTGTCCGCAAAATCAGGGTGAAGCAGCACGTCGAACAGGCCGCCCTGGCTGGCGCGGTACACCGCCGGGACTCCGGTGATCGACCGGTGAGCAGCCCCGTCGGGGTCGATTCGCAGCAGCCGTCCCCCGAGTTCGGTTGCCAACAGCGAGCCGTCGGGCAGAAAGGCGACACACCACGGGAAATCGAGATCCTCGGCGACGGTGTCGAGCCGGTATTCGGTTGCGGCCGCGGCGGCGGTAACCCCGAGCAGGGCCGCCAGCAGCAGGCGCGGCAGGTAGGTTCCGAGCGCACTCATGAACCCATTATGCAGAATCTGCTGCCACAGCGCTCCGTCTCCATGGTGGCATTGTGGATGGTAGTATTGACCTGTGTCCCTATCTCCGGTCGACGGCTCGGGATGCTCGCTTTGTTCAAAGCCGCTTCCGGCACACGGTATTGGAATCGCTGCAACAGGGAATCGTTATGAGAAGTCGACTGGAACCCCGCCGGCCCGAATAGATCTCATGGCTCAATCAGGGCGAAACAGGGAAAGTAGCTACCGTTTCAATGACGTTCTCATTGACGCAGAGCAGGGTGCTGTAACGGTCAAGGATCAGCAGATACGCCTTGGGTCAAGGCCATTCGAAGTGCTCGTTTACCTCATTGAAAACCGGCGCCGGGTCGTCTCGAAGCAGGAACTTTTCGACCAGGTTTGGGGGAGTACCTTTGTCACCGACAGTGCCTTGACGCAGGTGATCAAGGAGATTCGTTCGGCACTCGACGACGACGCCCACTCCCCAAAGTACATTCGGACCATTCACCGCAAAGGTTACCACTTCATCGCGACGGTAACGCATGGCGCGGATGGCCCCCTCCGCCTTAAAAAGCGCGCATGGGCAGTCGCCGCCCTTGTGTCTGCGGGTGTCGTTTCTCTGGCGCTGTATTTCGGAACCAACCGGTGGTGGGATGGCTACTTTGAAGACGAGCCGGTCTCGATCCGCTCACTGGCCGTGCTGCCGTTCGAGGATCTTTCCAGCAATGTCGACCAGGCCTACTTTGCCGCCGGAATGACCGATGCGCTGATCACCGAGTTGAGCCGGGTCGGGAGTTTCAAGGTCATTTCCCGCACTTCCGTCATGCGGTATCAAGACACGACCAAGTCGCTGCCCGAAATTGCCGCCGAGCTGGGCGTGGACGCGGTGGTGGAGGGCTCGGTCCAGCGGGCCGGAAACCGGGTGCGAATAACGGCTCAGCTCATCAAGGCCGACACCGACCACCATTTGTGGGCCGAAAGCCTCGAGGGTGAGTTGGCGGATATCCTGTCGCTCCAGAGCCAGGCGGCCCGCTCATTGGTGCTCGGTATCGGCGCAACTCTGGATTCCAGACCCGTCCCCAAAACGTCGCTGAGGCCGGTAAATCCGGATGCATACGACGCCTTTCTCAAAGCCCAGTTGATGCAGCTCGAAGCAAAGGACGATGCAGCGCCGGTGATCCAGGCCGCGGAGCGCGTCATCGAACTGGACCCGACCTTTGCGCCTGGATATGCGTATGCATCCGATCTCTACGGATTCCTGGTCTTGACCACGAACGTCATGGAGGGCGATGCGTATTTGCGCGCAAGAACATTCGCGCGCAAGGCGGTTGAGCTGGACCCCAACCTGGCCTATGCGAGAATGGCGCTCGCGCGCGTGTACTTCCAGTTCGAGTGGAACTGGCAAGCCGCACAGGCGGAGTTTGAACGAAGCCTGGAACTCGACCCGAACGATTCCCAGGCCCTGGCCAGTTATGGCATGTTTCAAGTCTTGGTTTATAAGGATTGCGATCGGGGGATTGGCTTACTGGAGGCGGCCAGGAATCAAGATCCGTTCAACCCCACCATGCATTTCGACCTCGGCGTCTACAACTTTCACTGCCGTCGCCACGACGAGTCGATCCGGCACCTGCAACGCACCACTGAGATGAGTCCCTCTTTTTACTACCCAAGAATGATGATCGCGTGGAACTACGCGCTACAGGGGAAGGATCAACTTGCCAGTGCCCGATGCGATGCTCTAACAGAAGAATTTGGCACGAGATTTGATCACTGGCTAATAGGCAGTTGCTCCTGGGTCTACGCGAGGGCGGGCCGGGGAAACGACGCTAGGCGGCTGCTCGACACCCTGGCGAGCCCACCTCCCGGGGCCCGCGTGGATCCGATGACGATATCCTGGGCCTGCGTCGGCCTCGGTGATGTGGATTGCGCGATCGAACAACTGGAGAAATCGCTGCAGCGAAGATCCTCCAATATGACCTTTATTCAAGTAGCCCCCGGCTGGGACCCGATCCGCGACGACCCCCGATTTCAGTCGATCCTGGCTCGGATGCGTTTTCGTCCTGGTCTAGGTCTGCGGTCAGATTAAGCGGCCACGACCGGATATGGCGTCCGGCCGTTGCAGGGCAACAAAGAAAATGACACCCACCACTCGAAAGTCGTGGGTGTCCGGTTTTTTTTGGGGGCATGACGACACAGGGCATTGAGCGCCCGAAGTCTCAATCAGAAATCACCTCAAACTCGGATGTCAACGGGACTACGAGATCGGCAATCCCGTCGCACACACCGCCAAGATCGGGCAGACAATCCAAATCGACCTCAAACGTGGCTGTCGCGGTGTGCACACCTGGCTCCAGTGAATAGGGTTCGATGAAGGCGCCGATCGATTGGAGAATTTGATCTACGTCGCCGAAGAGGTCGGGCTGCACGACCCATTTCGCGGCCGTTCTCACGACTTCGAACTCGACGCCGTCAATTTCGATGGTCAGTTGCGTAACGATCGCTTCCACTAACTTGCGGGTTTCTCCTCGAGACAGCCCGTATCCCCCCGGAACGCCTGCTGGAAGTCTGGCTCCGTGCCACTCAAAGACCAGCCCCCAATCGCCATCGCACTTCCACCCGCTCCCTGTTTGCGGGTTGATGAAGCCACGCTGATCGACTCCCGTTGCAGCGATGAAGAATCCCGACGGGAGAGTGTGCTCGTTTGGAATGCCTCCGGTAAAACCGGCCTGCAGGCCGGCCATCACCTCTCCGAAGGCGACTGGCGACCCGGAACAGTCCCTGTCCTGGGCATACAAGGATGACGAGACACACAGCGCAACTGTGAGAATGCAAAAACGGATCAATGTCTGCATGACTGAACCTCCTTTTGACCATGAGTAGCCCGGCGATCTGGCGTCGCGTAGGAAGCGGGAAGCCTTTACGGGATACTCGCGTTCTTCAAAACCGCTTCCACCTGCGCTAGCTTGGTCTCACGGCCGAGCTGCTGTCGTGATTCAGTCATGAGAAACGGTGACTTTTCATAAGAACGGAGGCGCGGCGCGAAATCGAGCGGCTCGGGTTCGGCGTCGCGAGCGAGGGCGACGTGATCGAGCTGTGACGGTGCCGCCGTATCGCTCACCGCTAAAGTGAGCGATACCAGTGAAGAGGGTTCTTTTTGGTGAGGGGTCGTTCATGACGGCGGTGGGCTGTTTGGTGCTTGTGTAAAGGCGCGTCACGTTCTGACGAGCGCGGTGTCCAGCGCGACGCCGAGGAACACCACCATGCCGAGCCAGTTATTGTTCAGGAACGCCGCGAAGCAGCCCTCGCGGGTGCGCTTGCGAATCAGCCATTGCTGGTAGGCGCACAGGGCGGCGGCGGCGGCCAGGCCGGCGTGGTAAAGCCACCCGAGGCCGGTGCGCTGGCCGGCGAGCAGCAGGGTCAGCAGCATCAGTGCCTGGGTCAGGCCGATCGCCAATCGGTCCAGGTCGCCGAACAGGATCGCGGTCGACTTGACTCCGATCTTGAGATCGTCCGGGCGGTCGACCATCGCGTACATCGTGTCGTACGCGGTCGCCCACAACACCGCGGCGATGAACAAAAGCCAAGTGATCGGGGTCAGCGCGTCGGCCTGGGCGGCCCAGGCCATCGGCACCGCCCACCCGAACGCCGCCCCCAGGTACACCTGCGGCAGATAGGTGTAGCGCTTCATGAACGGATAGCTGGCCGCCAGCGCCAGGCCGCCGATCGACAGGTAGATCGTCAGCCGGTTGGTCAGCAGCACCAGGCCGAACGCTATCAGCATCAGCAGCACGAACACCGTTACCGCCTCGCGCGGGGCGACCGCGCCGGTGGCCAGCGGCCGGTCCCGGGTGCGCCGCACCCGGGGATCGATGTGGCGGTCGGCGAAGTCGTTGATCGCGCAGCCCGCCATCCGGGTCACGATCACGCCGGCGACGATCACTAGAAACGGTTTCAGGTCGGGCAGGCCGCCCGCGGCGAACCACAGCGACCACAGCGCCGGCCACAGCAGCAGGTAAAACCCGATTGGCCGGTCCAGCCGGACCAGTTGCATCAGCGCGCGGCGTCGCTGCGGCTGCGTGATCAGCGTGAGCATCGAAAATCGCGCAACATCCGCTACACCTCGGCGTAGCTGCTGGCCGCGCCCACCCAGCGGCGGATCAGCGGCGCGACCCGATCGGGATGGTGCCGGAGCAGCTCGTTGGCGCATTCGGCGACCCGATCCAGCAGCGCCCGGTCGCGCGCCAGATCGGCGATCCGGAACTGGGCCATCCCGGTCTGGCGGGTGCCGAGCACCTCGCCGGGGCCGCGCAACTCCAGGTCCTTGCGCGCGATCGCGAAGCCGTCGCTGGATTTGCGCAACACCGCGAGGCGTTCGCGCGCGGTCGGCGACAGCGGCGGCTGATACAGCAGCACGCAGGTCGCGGCGCGATTGCCGCGCCCGACCCGGCCGCGCAACTGGTGCAACTGGGACAATCCCAGGCGCTCGGCGTTCTCGATGATCATCAGGCTCGCGTTGGGCACGTCCACCCCGACCTCGATCACCGTGGTAGCGACCAGCAGCTGGATCCGCCCGTCCTTGAACTCGGCCATCACGGCCTCCTTCTCGGCGGCCTTGAGGCGGCCGTGGATCAGCCCGATCTCGACCTCGGGGAGCTGCTCGGCGAGGCTCGCGGCCACGTCCGAGGCCGACTCGGCCCGGAGCGATTCGGACTCCTCGATGATCGTGCACACCCAGAACGCCTGCTGCCCCCCGGCGCAGG
>JBFJNB010000023.1:0-12081 GCA_041633655.1 Lysobacterales bacterium
ACTACAAGATCATGGGGGTAAAGCGCGACGCCAGCGCCGATGAGATCCGGCGCGCGTATCGCAAGCTGGCGCGCAAATACCACCCCGACGTGAGCAAGGAAAAGGACGCCGAGGTCCGGTTCAAGGAACTCGGTGAGGCCTACGAGGTGCTGAAGGACCCCGAGAAGCGGCGCGCCTACGACCAGCTTGGCGCGCACTGGAAGGCCGGCCAAAACTTCCGGCCGCCGCCGGACTGGTCGCCCGATTTCGATTTCCGCACCGGAACCGGTTCCCGACCCGGAGGGGATGGATTCAGCGATTTCTTCGAGTCGCTGTTCGGTGCCGGGTTCGGTTCCCCCCGTGGGCCGAGCCGCGGCTTCGACCGGCGCGGCGAGGACCAGCACGCCCGGGTGGTGATCGATCTCGAGGACGCTTATCGCGGTGCCACCCGGACGATCACCCTGAGCACCCCGGCGCGCGATGCCCAGGGCCGGCCGGTCAACCGCGAGCGCACCCTGAAAGTGCGCATCCCGAAGGGGGTCAGGCGCGGCCAGCACATCCGCCTGGCCGGGCAGGGCGGTGCGGGAACCGGCTCCGGCGCATCCGGCGAACTGTATCTGGAGGTCGATTTTCGCCCGCACCCCTACTATCAGGTGGACGGCGCCGACGTGTTCCTGGACCTGCCGGTGGCGCCGTGGGAGGCAGCGCTGGGCGCGGTGGTCCAGGCACCGACGCCGGGCGGAAGCGTCGACCTGAAGATCCCGGCCGGCTCGCAGCAGGGCCGCAAGCTGCGCCTGAAGGGTCGCGGCATTCCGAGCACGCCACCGGGCGATCTGTACGCGGTGCTGCGGATCGTGCTGCCAAGCGCCGACAGCGACGAGGCCAAGGCCGCGTACCGCAAGCTCTCGGAGCTGGACTTCGACCCGCGCGCGGCGCTCAGGGGGCGCGATGGGCGCTGACCGAACCGAGGTGCTGCGCGGAGAGGTGCTCGACGAGCGCACCGTGCTCGGTATCGACGAGCTGTGCCGGGCATGCTCGGTCACGACCGATTGGATCGCCGAACTGGTCGAGCATGGGGTGCTGGAGCCGATCGGGGGGGAGCCGGCCGAGTGGCTTTTTGCCGGATCGAGCGTGCGGCGCACCCGGATCGCGATGCGCCTGCAGCGCGACCTGGGCGTCAATCCGCCGGGCGCGGCGCTGGTGCTGGAGCTGATCGGGGAGATCGAAGAGCTGCGCACGCGATTGAGAATGCCGCGCGGAAGGTGACCGTCGCAATCTCCGCGGCGCCTGTATAATGGGCGCCGCAGATCTGTTTCGTTCGACCAAGGGGATCACAATGACCAACGGCATCGGCACGAGTCCGGCCACTTCGATCGCGACCTGGCCCATAGCCGCGCTGCGCGTCTATGCGGGCGTTTATTTCCTGATTCACGGTTGGGGCAAGATCCAGCGCGGCAACTTCGCCGACGGCATGGTGGGCTTTCTGAACAACCGCCTCGAGGGCAGTTTCGGGTTCTATCGCGGCTTCGTCGAATCGGTCGTGATCCCGAACAAGGGCCTGTTCGGGTTCCTCGTTTCCTGGGGTGAGCTGGCGCTCGGGATCGCGCTGATCCTGGGCCTGGCGACCCGCTACGCGGCCATCGCCGGAGCGGTGCTGGTGGCCAATTTCTGGTTCGTCAAGGGGCAGGGTTTCTTCGACGGGCCGAACCACGACGTGGTCTGGATGATGATCCTGCTCGCGTTCGCGTTCCTGCCGGCCGGCCGCGTGCTCGGCCTGGACGGGAAACTGTCGGCGCGCTTCGGTTTTTTGAAATAGACAATAAGGAGGGGCAATCGTGGAATATCTCAGTCACTATGCGGTCGCATTTCTGCTGCGCTGGATCCACATCCTGGCAGGCGTTACCTGGATCGGACTTCTGTGGTACTTCAATTTCGTCCAGGGCGAGTATTTCAAGGAGGCCGACGGCGGCGCCAAGAACGACGCGATCCGCAAACTGGTGCCGCGGGCGCTGTGGTGGTTCCGCTGGGGCGCGATGTTCACGTTCCTTTCCGGAGTGCTGCTGCTCGGGGCGCTGCACCAGGCGCTATCCTGGGGCATCATCATCGGCGCCACGCTGGGCACGATCATGTTCCTGAACGTGTGGCTGATCATCTGGCCGAATCAGAAGATCGTGATCGCCTCGGCCGAGCAGGTCGCTGGCGGCGGGGAAGCGAATCCGGCGGCTGGCGGGGCGCTGGCCAAAGCCGGACTCGCGTCGCGCACCAACACGCTGTTCTCGATCCCGATGCTGTTCTTCATGGCCTCGTCGGTGCACCTGCCCGCAATTTCGCGCGGCACGCTAGGCCAGGCCAGTACGCTGGAGATGATCGTCGTGTTCGCGATCATCGCGGCGCTGGCGATCAACGGTGTGGTCGGCAAGCAGGGGCCGATGACCAGCGTCAAGGGCGTGATTCACATGGGTCTCTTGCTGACCCTGGTGCTGTTTCTGGCGGTCTGGTTCCTATAACCCGAACCAGGCAATCCTCGGGGCGATCGCGTGTTGCGGTCGTCCCCGTCGATCCGGGTGTTCAGGCGGGTTGGATGTCGGCTTCGCGAATCTGAATCGACCCGTCGTCCTCGAACGCTTCCTCTTCGATCAGGCGGCGCGCGGCCGCTTCCAGCGTGTCGCGGTTCTTGGACACCGTCGGCAGCGGCGGCCCCTTGGGCGCATCGAAGGCCTTGCGCAGCAGATCGAGTGAAATCCGGCACATCACGCGCCGGCCGTCGACCTGGGCGACGAAAGTCGCGTCGTGGGTCTGCGGGTTCCAACACTCCAGCAGCGGGAAGGAAATTCCCGTTTTCTTGGCGGCTCGATTGCGATTACCGGTCAGATTCATCGGCTAGCGGACTCCGTGTCGATCAAGGATGGCAGCCCCGAGGCGCGAGCCGAGCGGCGCGCGCTTGAATAGGGAGCGGTTTTAGCGACGAGACCCCGGGAGCACGAAGACCCCCCAGCGCCGCGCATCCTTGGAAGTAAAGGCCGATTATACCACATGCTCATCCTCCAGCCGGTCGCCGACCACCAGACCAACGACGTGATCGAACTCTACAGCGTGCCAATTCTGGGCGGTGCTTCGGTCAAGCTCAGCGCGGAACTGACCGGCGGCGGTGGCGTGGTCAGCGGGCGATCGAACTGGCTGCAGGCGAGTCGATCTATCGTCTGTGGGAGGCGCCGCTGAACCCGCTGGAGAACCTCACCCCGCGCGAACTGATTTCGGCAGCCGATTTCACGTTTGGCGGCGACGTGCTGGACGGCGCTGCCAGTCCCGGCGAATTCGGCATCGGGCCGACGGGCTCGGTCGTCTACATCGCCGATCAGGACACGAACGACGTCCTCGAGCTGTACGCAATCCCCGGCGTGTTGTTTGCCGACAGCTTCGAGGCTATGGCCCCTTGGTTCGCCTTTTCTGAGACAATGATCGGGTCGTCATTCTCGGATCGAAACGTGCTGAGCAGAGAACAGATCGAGCAGTTTCGGGAGCAGGGCTTCGTGGTGCTGGAGCGTTTGTTCTCGGTCGCCGACATGGCGGTGCTGAGGAGCGCGGCGGAGCGGATCGTGGACGAGTTCGACATCGAGCACCACCGGACCGTGTTCGCGACTACCGACCGGGACAAGGGCCGGGATCAGTACTTCATGGACTCGGCCGAAAACGTGAGCTGTTTCCTGGAGGCCGACGCGCTGGGTCCCGACGGCGAACTGACCAAGCCCAAGAACGCCGCGATCAACAAGATCGGGCACGCGATGCACGACCTGATCCCTGAGTTCACCGCATTCTGCCGCCGCTCGGAGTTCGGGGAGATGTTGCGGGAAATCGGTTATTCGAAGCCGCGGCTGTGGCAGACGATGTACATCTTCAAGCAGCCGCGCATCGGCGGGGTGGTGCGCTGGCACCAGGACGCGAGTTATTTAAAAGTCGACCCACCCGCGGTGACCGGGCTGTGGGTCGCGATCGAAGACGCCCACCGCGGCAACGGGTGTCTGTGGGTCCAGCCCGGTGGCCACAAGTCCCCGCTGCGGGAGATCTTCGAGGTCGACCCCGGGCACTCCGAAGGGCAGCTGCGGACCCTCGACGAGACCCCGTGGCCGACCGAAGAATCAGCGTTCCCGGTCGAGGTCCCCGCCGGCAGTCTGCTCGTGTTCGCCGACACCCTGCCGCACTACAGCTCCCACAACCACTCGGATCAGTCGCGCCACGCCTTCAGCATGCACGTGGCCGAGGACACCGCCCGCTGGTCGAACAAAAACTGGCTGCAGCGGCCCAGTCTCCCCCCGTTTTACGTTTCCTAGCGGGCGGCGGTCGGCACCAGCCGGATTTGGTCGCGGCTGATGCTCGCGGCCAGGATGCCGGCCTCGATCAGGTCGACCAGCCGCGTTTCAAGCCAGCCAACCTGCTCGGGGGTGGGCTCGCGGGCGCCCGCGGTCAGGCACGCCCAGCCGTCGCGGCCGTGGCGCTTGACCGCGAACAGCGCGTGGTCGGCGGCAGCCAGATAGCCATCCCACGAAACCGGATCGGGGGTGCCGCCCCACAACGGGCAGGCGACCGCGCCAATCGAGCAGGTCAACTTTAGCCGCTGGCCGGAGCGCAGCACGAACTCATGCCCTGCCAGGCCCGCGCGGATGCGCTCGGCCAGGTGCGCCAGATCGCCTTGTGCCTCGGCGCAGACCAGCAGGAATTCCTCGCCGCCCCAGCGGATCACCAGGTCGTCGGCGCGGGTCAGGGTTCGCAGCAACCGCGCCAGGCGCCGCAGCACCTCGTCCCCGGCCAGGTGCCCGAAGCGGTCGTTGACGCTTTTGAAATCGTCGACATCCAGCAGCACCACCGCGGACCGATGCTCGAGGCGTTGCGACAGGTCCTGCGGCACCGGCTCGCCGCGGGATTCCAGCACGGGCAGCAGAAAACGCCGATTCAGCAGGCCGGTCAGCGGGTCGGTATGGCTGGCCTCCAGCAGTTGCAGGTTCTTTGCCGACAGCTCGACGTTCAGGGCCTTGAGCTCGGCGGTTCGCTTGGCGATATCGGCCTCGATCCGCGCCTGCTTGCGCTTGAGCAGCGTCAGCCTCAGCCACAACAGCGCGGCCAGCGCCAGCATACCCAGCAGCGCGAGCAGAACCCGGAACCAGACCGTCTCGTACAAGCGTGGCTGGACGATCACGCCCAGGCGGGCCGGGTCGCCCCAGACATCTCGGTCCAGGCCGGCCTGCACCTCGAACAGATAAGATCCGGGTTTCAGATTGGCGTACGCCGCGGTGGCCGCCTTGCCGCCGTCGATCCACTGGCTATCGTGCCCCTGCAGGCGATAGCGAAAGCGGGCGTCCATGTGAGCGGTCAGCGCGAGCGCCCCGAACTCGAGCCTGAGTTTGCGCTCGGCCGGTCCCAGGATGATCTGTTCGGGAGCGGGTTCATCGATCCGCCGCTCGCCGAGAACGACCGCGTCGATGTACGCCGGGATCGCCGGGTTCCATGGCGGCTTCGCGTCGATCCCCAGAATGAACAACCCATCCCTCGTTGGCAGCCACAGCCGGTCATCGTGAAAAAGGCCGTTGCTGCCGCCCCCGCCCCGGCAGCAATTGACGTAGTCGGCGCCGCGGATGGTCTTACCCGCGTATGCCAACACCCGGGCGTCGACCGTTTCGCGGGTGTCATCGTCGAGCTGGATCAGCGGAATCCGATAAATGCCCTCGGTCCCGGCCGCCCAAAGGTAGTGGCCGTCGGCGGTGCTGAGATAAGTCACGCCGTTGATCGGCACGCCGGCGGAGCGCGACAGATGCCGCCAGCGCCCGGCGCCATACACGAACAGGCCGTTGTCCTGGCTGGCCGCCACCAGCGCGCCGCCGGGTAGCTCGATCAGCGCGGTCACGACGACGTCCTCGAGCGGGGTCCCGGTCCCGGCATGCTCCAGCACCCCATCGCGAAACGCGTACAAACCGCTGTGGGTCCCGATCCACAGCACCCCGCTCGTCGGTGCCAGCAGCGTGCGAATCTCACTGGCATCCAGCCCGTCGATCGACATCAGCTCCTCGTCGCGGAGCCGAAACAACCCTTCGCGGGTCCCGATCCAGAATCCGTCGCCATCCTCGGCCACCGCCAGCACCGGAGTTCCGGACAGCCCGCGCAGCGCCGACGGGGTCCGATCCTCGCCGCCGGCGTGCACGGTGATCCCGGCCGTCGTACCGATCCACAATCGGTCCGAATCGTCGAAGTAGAGCGTCAGCACCGATCGGTGCGGCAGCTCGCTTCCGGGGAGAGCCAGCGCGGCTCGCTCGCTGGCAATGGTATACACCCCGTCGTCCGTCCCGACCCAGATCCGCCCGGTCGAGTCGGCCGCGACCGACGAGACCGCGATCGAGGCCAGACCCTCCTGGTAGGAGATGCGGTTGCCCAGCGCGGCGCGCACCCGGATCAGGCTGAAGGTGGTCGAGGCGAACCACAGCGCGCCGTCGCGATCCTCGAACACGCGCCGGATGAACGGCTCGATGCCGAACTCGTCCAGGCTCAAGTCCGGGGTCTCGAACGCTCCGTCCGGAAACCGGCGAATCAGCTTGGCGCGTCCGGCCAGCCACAGACTGCCGTCGCCGTCGGCCAGCGCGGAGTTCAGGCTCGCGCCGCGCAGTTCCTCAGCGCCCTCGGCGACGACCCGATCGCCGTCGAGGACGAACGCTCCGCGCCCGGTCGCGACCCAGACGCGGCCCTGGTAGCGGGCGAAATCGCGCACCTCGGTGGTTTCGAACCCGGCGGGGAGGTCATAGCCCCGCCATGCGCCCTCCCGATAGACCGCGAAACCGCCGCTGCCGCCGGCGTAAAGCGCCCGATCGAGCGCGGCCAGCGCCGAAATCAGCCCGATGTCGCCCGGGACGAACACCGGTCGGGGCGGCCGCGATTCGAGGTGGAACAGCTGCTGGGCAGTAGCGACCCAGACCCGGCCATCGGCATCGACGGCAATCGCCACCGGGGGGGCGCCCAGGTTGCCGCGTTCGGCGACCGTCTCGAAGCGGCCGGAGCGGTAGCGAGACACGCCCTTGGCCGACAAAAGATAAAGGGCGTCGTCGGGAGCGATGATCAGGCGTTCCAGTCGATTGCTGAGCAGTTCTGGGTATTGAGACACGTCGTAGTTGCGCGGTTCCCCCCCGTCGAACCGAATCAGGCCCTGGTGGGTCGTGGCCCAGATGAATCCGCGCCGATCCTGGGCTACATCGGTGACCGCGTCGGGCATGCCCTCGTCCCAGCCGACGTACTTGACCCCGGCGTTCCAAAACCGAAGATCAGGGTCCAGCGGCCACCCCGGTCCCGGCGCGATCAGCAACAGCAGCGCGGCGATCCATCGCCAGCCGTGAAGGGGATGGGTGGGGGGCTGGGCTGTCACGAGGCTACCGCCGAGCGAGCCTCCATGCGTCCGAAATTGGTTAATAAAAATATCATAAAAACAGTAAATTAGGATAATGACCTAGAACAAGTCTCGGGTTGCGTCGGGTTCTTCCACTGGATCCGAGGATGCCGGCAAACGCGGATCGGCGGCGGGGAACTCGCTGAGCACGGCCAGAAAAGGATCTCCATAGCGCTCCAGCTTGGTCTGCCCGACGCCGCTGACTTCGAGCAGCTCGCCGGTGCTGCGCGGCCGGCGCTCGATCATCTCGCGCAGGGTGGCGTCGTGAAACACCACGTACGGCGGCACCCCGAGTTCGTCGGCGATCCGCTTGCGGCAGGCGCGCAAGGCCTCCCACAGCGGCTGATCGGCGGGCGCCACGGCGCCGGTGGCGGGGCGGCGGGTCCTCGACGCTTTCGGCGCGGCCGCGTCCTCGCGCAGATCGAGTCGAATCTGGCCCCGCAGGAGCGGGCGGGCCTCGGGGGTCAACACCAGAGCGCCGTAGCGCTCGGCGTCGACCTTCAGGAACCTGCGCACCAGCAACTGGCGCACCACCGAACGCCACTTGCCCGCGTCCAGGTCCTCGCCGATACCGAACGTGCTCAAGTCGTGGTGGCGATGCTGCTCGGTTTTGGGCGTGGTCTTGCCGGTCAGCACGTCGATCACGTGCACGGCACCGAAGCGCTGGCCGGTGCGGAACACGCAGGACAGCAGCTTCTGCGCCGCCACGGTCGCGTCCCAGGTCTTGGGCGGACTCACGCACACGTCGCAGTTGCCGCAGTCGGCCTCGCGCTGTTCGTCGAAATACGCGAGCAGCGCGCGGCGCCGGCACGCGGTCACCTCGCACCAGCCCAGCAGCGCATCGAGCTTGATGCGCTCGATGCGCTTTTGCTGCTCGGGCGCGCTGGAGGCGTCGACCATTTGGCGCAGGCGAACCACGTCGGCCAGCCCGTAAACCATCCAAGCCTCGGCCGGCTCGCCGTCGCGCCCGGCGCGCCCGGTTTCCTGGTAGTAGCTCTCGACGCTTTTGGGCAGGTCGAGATGCGCGATGAAGCGGACGTCCGGTTTGTCGATGCCCATCCCGAACGCGATCGGGGCCACGATCACGACCCCGTCCTCGCGCAGGAAGCGCTCCTGGTTAGCGCTTCGCGCCGAACCCGGCAGGCCGGCGTGATAGGGCAGGGCGTCGAATCCCTGACTGATGAGCCATTCGGCGGTCTGCTCGACCTTGCGCCGGGTCATGCAATAGACGATCCCGGCCTGGTCGTGCCGTTCGGCCAGGAACCGCAACAACTGGCGCCGCGCGTCGGTGCGGACGTGCACGGTGTAGCGGATGTTTGGCCGATCGAAGCTGCCCACGAACCGGCTGGGGTTGTCGAGCGCCAGTCCGGTGACGATTTCGGCGCGCGTGCGGGCATCGGCGGTCGCGGTCAGCGCCATCCGCGGCACCCCCGGAAAGGTCTCGCGCAGCGCGCCGAGGGCCAGGTAGTCCGGGCGGAAGTCGTGCCCCCATTGGGACACGCAGTGCGCCTCGTCGATCGCGATCAGCGCCAGCCGAACTCCGGCCAGCAGGTTCAGGGTCCCGGGTTTAAGCAGCCGTTCGGGCGCGATGTACAGAAGCCTGAGCTCGCCGGCCAGCAGGCGATCGATCACGTCGCGCTCGGCGGACGGATCGAGGGTGGAATTCAGGAACGCAGCCGCCACGCCGAGCTGCTCCAGCGCGCGCACCTGATCCTGCATCAGCGCAATCAGCGGCGAGATCACCAGGGTCACGCCGTTACCCAGCAGCGCCGGGATCTGGTAACACAACGATTTGCCGCCCCCGGTGGGCATCAGCACCAGCGCGTCGCGGCCGGCCAGCGCCGCCTCGATCGCCTCGGCCTGCAGCGCCCGGAACTCGGTGTATCCGTACACCTCCCGCAGAATCTTTGCGGCTTGGTCCATCATTGACGGTAATGGTACACGGGCGAGCAGGATCGTGCCGAATCGGTCCAGACCGGCGCCGGCCGGCGCTTCGTTGACACGGCTCCGCGGCACCGCTAGCGTGCCGGCGTGGTTTGGCGAATGCTCGATATCTGGCAACGCGTGGTGGGCGAATGCATCTGCTGCTGATCGCCGTGATCGTGCTCGCGCTGGTGTTTGGTCCCGGCTTGTGGGTTCGCCACGTGCTGGACAAGTACTCCCAGCCCGAGGACCGCTATCCCGGCACCGGAGGCGAACTGGCGCGGCACCTGCTGGACGGGCTCGGGATGAAGCACGTCGGCGCCGAGCCCACCGACCAGGGTGACCACTACGACCCGGAAGAAAAAGTGGTTCGCCTGACCCCCGACAAATTCGAAGGCCGCTCGCTGACCGCGATCACGGTGGCCGCGCACGAGGTCGGGCACGCGCTGCAGGACCGTGACGATTATGCGCCGTTGAAGCTGCGCACCCGGCTGGTCAAGATCGCGGCGCCGGCGCAGCGGCTCGGGGCCGGGATTCTGATGGCGACGCCGCTGGTGGTCCTGCTGACCCGGGCGCCGATGGCCGGGGCTCTGTTCGCGGTGGGCGGCCTGCTGAGCCTCGGCACTGCGACGGTGGTACACGCGCTGACCCTGCCGAGCGAACTGGACGCCAGCTTCCGCCGCGCGCTCCCGCTGCTCACCGAGGGCGGTTACCTACGTCCCGAGGACGCGCCCCACGCCCGCCGCCTGCTGACCGCCGCGGCGCTGACCTACGTCGCCGCCTCGCTGATGAGCCTGCTGAACATCGGCCGCTGGTGGGCGATTCTGCGACGCTAGGAGCCTGGCCCCGCACGTAGATGCTTGAACCGGCTCCTGGCGTAGGCCACACTTCAAGCGTGAACGCGCCCGAAAGACAACCCATCTATGGGCCCGATGAGCATCCGGAACAGGTAAAACTCACCCAGGTGGTTCGGGTTCCCGCCCGCGAAAGGAGCGAGACCGGGCTCGGAGACGTTGACTCCGATCACCTGGCGGTCGAAGAGCCGCTGGAAATCCGCCTGGGTTACGGCCCCCTCGACAATCGCCGCCAGCAGTCCCTGGCGGTCACCATGCGAACCCCCGGTGACGACGAGGAACTCGTGCTGGGTTTCCTGTTCACCGAGGGGATCGTGGCGGCCGCGAACCAGGTGCGTTCCATTGGGCCCTGCGGAGAAGATCCCGGGGCCAACGTGATCCGTGCCGAAATCGATCCCGGCACCGAGCTGGACCTGGACCGACTGCGACGGCATTTCTACACTTCCTCGAGTTGCGGCGTGTGTGGCAAACAGTCGCTGGAAGCGGTGCGAACCCAGGGCCGATTCGCGCCCTCCGAATCTCCTTTCAGAATCGCGGCCGAGCAGCTCCAGCGGCTGCCGGCGCGCCTGCTCGAGACCCAGGCTGCGTTTGCCAAGACCGGTGGCATTCACGCCGCGGCGCTGTTCGATGCCGATGGGCGGATCCACGCGGTGCGCGAAGACGTGGGCCGCCACAATGCGTTGGACAAGCTGATCGGCCGAGGCCTGCGGGAAGGTCTGGTTCCGCTGCGCGATTTCGGGATCCTGGTCAGCGGGCGGGCGAGCTTCGAGCTGCTCCAGAAAGCGATGATGGCCGGCGGTCCCGTGTTCGCCGCGATCGGGGCGCCATCGAGCCTGGCGGTGGCGGCGGCGCAGGAATTTGGTATCGCTTTGGCCGGGTTTGTCCGCGGCGAGCGGTTCAACGTCTACGCGGGCGGCGAGCGCTTCCCGCTCGAGGCTCAGGAGGCGGGGTGAAACTGCGCATCAAAGGCAATTCGATTCGGCTTCGCGTGACCCAGGGCGAACTGAAGCAGTTCGCCGAGCAGGGACGGGTGGAAGACAGCATCGATTTCGGACCCGGTAGCCGGCTGGCTTATCGCTTGTGCCGGGCTCCGGCCGGCGACGGTCTGCAAGCGCTCTTCGAGGACAACGTCATCACGGTGCAGGTTCCCGGACCGGTCTCGAAGCGCTGGTGCAGCACGGATGAAGTGTCGCTGCGCGGCGAACAGGGGCTAAACGACGGCGTCCTCAAGTTACTGGTGGAAAAGGACTTTCGTTGCTTGACCGAGCGAGAGGATGAAGACGAGTCCGACATGTTCGACCACCCCCTGGCGGGCGGCCGCTAGCCGCGATCAGGACCAAAGCCAGCTCGCGGCTGATTCGCTTCGGCATTCAGATGGAAACGCAAACGAAAACCATCCGCGCGATTGCGGCAAGCCTGGCGGACAAGCCGGGCGCGCTGCTGCCCGTGTTGCACGCCGTGCAGGATGAGCTGGGTTATCTGCCGAGAGAAACGGCGGGGGTCGTAGCGGAAGTACTCAACCTGTCTCGCGCCGACGTGCACGGCGTGATCAGTTTCTATCACCTGTTTCGCCAGTCCGAACCCGGTCGCCGCACGATTTATTTGTGTCGCTCCGAGGCCTGCCAGTCCGTGGGCGGAGCCGCCCTGGCAGCGCACGCCAAGGCGCGGCTGGGCATCGAATGGCACGAAACCACCGCCGACGGACGGTTCAGCCTCGAGCCCATCTACTGCCTCGGAAACTGCGCCTGTTCGCCGGCCCTCATGATCGATGAGACCCTGCACGGTAGGGTGACCGCTGAAGGGTTCGACACGCTGGTCGCTGAGTCTGATGAAGATCCACGTTCCAGCCGATAGTGCGGCGCGCTCAGTCGGCGCCGACTCGATCGCCGCGGCGGTGTCGCTTTA
>JBFJNB010000024.1:0-11773 GCA_041633655.1 Lysobacterales bacterium
GCCGGGAGGTCCCGGTGGTGTCGCTAGTCGGCTACACCAACGCCGGCAAGTCGACCCTGTTCAACGCGCTGACCGAGGCCCGGGTGTACGCCGCGGACAAGTTGTTTGCGACCCTGGACCCGACGTTGCGGCGGATTCGCGATCTGCCCGGGCGCACGGTGCTGGCGGCCGACACCGTGGGGTTCATCCGCCACCTGCCGCACGAGCTGATCGCGGCGTTCAAGTCCACCCTGGAGGAGACCCGCGAGTCGGACCTGCTGCTGCACGTGGTCGACACCGCCGACCCCGGGCGCGACCAGCGCATCGAGGAGGTCGGCGAGGTGCTCGAGGAGATCGGCGCCGACGGCGTCCCGCAGATCGTCGTTTACAACAAGATCGACCTGCTCGACGGCACCCCGCAGACACGCATCGATTTCAACGGCGGACCGGCGCGCGTCTGGATCTCCGCGCGCGATGGCCGGGGACTGGACCAGCTTCGCTCGTTGATCGCGCGGCAGCTCGCCGACGGCCGGGTGCGCCGCTGGATCGACCTGCCGGCGTCCGCCGGACGCTTCCGTGGACGCCTGTTCGGGCTCGGCGCGGTGCGCGCGGAAAAACCGATAGCCCAGGGCGGCTGGTCGATTATGGTCGAGCTCTCGACGCGCGAGCTGACCGAACTGGCGCGCGACCCACAAGCGCCGCCCTCGCTTGGCGCGGCGTTCGGCTCCGCCGCTGCGCCGCCCGATCCTCCGGCGCCCGCGTCCTATTAAGGCTACAATGTTCAGCTTGTTTTCGTGTCCGCACCCGATCTGGCGGCATCAGCGTAGGAACCATCATGGCTTGGAATGAACCTGGAAACGGCAAAGACCCCTGGAAGAGCGGCGGCGATCAGCCCCCGGATCTGGACGAGGTTTTTCGCAAAATACAGGACCGCCTCGGCGGTCTGTTCGGTGGCGGGCGATCGCGCTCCCCGCGCGGCAAGGGCGGCTCGGGCTTCTCGCTCCTGGTGCTGCTGATCGTCGTCGGCTGGCTGGCGATCGACTCGTTCTACATCATCGACCAGCCCGAACGCGGCGTGGTGCTGCGCTTCGGCAAGCACGTCAAGACGATGCAGCCTGGACCCAACTTCACGCTGCCGCGTCCGTTCGATTACGTCTATCGCGTGGACGTCAACCAGATCCGCTCGGAAGTCACCGAGGCCTCGATGCTGACCCGCGACGAGAACATCGTCGGGGTCAACCTGGCGGTGCAATATCGGGTCAAGAGCGCCGAGGACTTCCTGTTCAAGGTACAAAACCCCGAGGAGACGATGCGGCAGACCGCCGAGAGCGCAATGCGCCAGGTGATCGGCGACAACCCGATGGACTTCGTGCTGCTGGAAGGGCGCGCCGAAATCGCGGTCCAGATCCGCACCATCCTGCAGCAGATTCTGGACGGCTATCAGACCGGTCTGGAGCTGACCGCGGTCAACCTGCAGGACGTCCGTCCGCCGCGCGAGGTCAAGGACGCGTTCGACGACGCGATCAAGGCGCGCGAAGACAAGGAGCGCTCCAAGAACGAGGCCGAAGCCTACGCCAACAGTGTGGTCCCGGAAGCCCGGGGCCAGGCCGCGCGCGTGGTCCAGGAGGCCGAGGGGTACAAGGCCTCGGTGATCGCCCGCGCCGAGGGCGAATCACAGCGCTTCAACCTGCTGCTGACCGAATATGCCAAAGCACCCGAGGTGACCCGCCAGCGGCTTTACCTGGAGGCGATGGAATCGGTGCTGGGAAGATCGTCCAAGGTCTTGGTCGACGTCGAGGGCGGCAACAACGTGATGTATCTGCCGCTGGACGAGCTGATGCGCGCGACCACGCCGGCGCTGCGCCGTTCCGCCGGCGGTAGCGAGGAACTGTCGAATACGCGCACGATCGCGACTGACGATCTGAGCGGGCGGCCGATCGCCCGCCGCGGCCGGGAGGACAGATAAATGAGAGGTTTTGGCATCATCGTCGCGGCGCTGGTCGCGATCCTGATCTACTTGTCGGCCTTCACCGTGTCGGAAATCGAGTACGCGGCCAAGTTTCGCCTCGGCGAGATCGTCGCGACCGACTTCGAACCCGGCCTGCACTGGCAGGTCCCGCTGATCAACAACGTGCGCAAGTTCGATCGCCGGATTCTGACCCTGGACGCGGCGGCGCAGCGCTTCATCACGTTCGAGAAAAAGGACCTGATCGTCGATTCGTTCGTGAAGTGGCGGATCGACGATCCGCACGACTTCTACGTTGCCACCGGCGGGGACCAGAATCGGGCCAGGGCTCGGCTCAGCGCGATCATCGCCGACGGTCTGCGCAGTGAGTTTTCCAAGCGCACGCTGAAGGCCGTTGTGTCCACCGACCGCGAGGAAATCATGTCCACGCTGGCGGTGCGTGCCAGCGAGACCGCGGCCTCGCTCGGGATCATGATCGTCGACGTGAGGATCAAGCGCATCGACCTGCCGGACGAGGTGTCCAGTTCGGTCTACGGGCGGATGCGCGCCGAACGCGCTGAGGTCGCCAACCAGTTGCGCTCCCAGGGCCGCGAGGAGGCCGAGAAGATCAGCGCCAACGCCGACCGCGAGGCGCAGGTGATCCTGGCCGAGGCGCATCGCGACGGGGAGCTGATCCGCGGCGAGGGCGACGCCCGATCTACCGAGTTGTACGCGGTGGCATACGAGAAGAACCGCGAGTTCTACGCGTTCTATCGCAGTCTGCAGGCGTACCAGCGCACGTTCGGAAACTCGCGCGACGTGATGCTGCTCGATGCCCGGTCCGAGTTCTTCAATTACTTCGACAAGCTCGGCACCGAGTAGCGGTTCGCCCGCGGTACGACTGGATCCGGCTCCACGATGCAGGACTTTCTTGCGGCGCTTTGCCTGGTGCTGATCATCGAGGGGCTGCTGCCGTTCGCCTCCCCCGGGGCGTGGCGGCAGGCCGTCGCACAAATCGCCAACCTCGACGATCGCTCGCTGCGGATCGCCGGCGCGGTCAGCATCGTCGCGGGCCTGCTGCTGCTGCAGCTGGTGCGGTGACGCGCCATGCCGGCTAGAAGCGTCGTGGTCCTCGGCACCCAGTGGGGCGACGAGGGCAAGGGCAAGATCGTCGATCTGCTGACCGAGCGGGTAGCTGCCGTGGTGCGCTTCCAGGGCGGCCACAACGCGGGCCACACGCTGGTCGTCGGCGGCGACAAGACCGTGCTGCATCTGATCCCGTCGGGGATTCTGCGCGAGGGCGTTCGCTGCCTGATCGGCAACGGCGTCGTGCTGTCGCCGGCGGCGCTTCTGAGCGAGATCGCCGCGCTGGAGCGGCGCGAGGTCGCGGTACGCGAGCGCCTGATGATCAGCCCGGCCTGTCCGCTGGTGCTGCCGTACCACGAGGCGCTGGACCGGGCGCGCGAGAGCGCCCGCGGCCGCGACCCGATCGGAACCACCGGCCGCGGCATCGGGCCCGCCTACGAGGACAAGGTGGCGCGGCGCGGACTGCGGCTGGTCGATCTGTTTCAGCCTGCGCGGGCGAGTGAACGCCTGGCCGCGGTGCTCGATTACCACAATTTTGTGCTGACCCGCTATCTCGACGCCGACGCGGTGGACGTCGCGCAGACCATCGACGAGGCGCTCGCCTGTGGCGAACAGTTGCGTCCGCTGTGCGGCGAAGTCGGGTCCGCGCTGAAGCAGATGCGCGCCGCCGGCGAGGCGGTACTGTTCGAAGGTGCCCAGGGCGCGCTGCTGGACATCGACCACGGCACCTATCCCTACGTGACCTCGTCCAACACCACCGCCGGGGGCGTGTGCACCGGCAGCGGCGTGGGACCGCGCGACCTCGATTACATCCTCGGCATCAGCAAGGCCTACGCGACCCGGGTCGGCAGCGGGCCGTTTCCAACCGAGCTGAACGACGAGACCGGGCGTCTGCTGGGCGAGCGCGGGGTCGAGTTCGGCGCCACCACCGGGCGCCCGCGGCGGTGCGGCTGGCTCGACCTGGTGGCGCTCAGGCGGGCGGTGGAACTGAACGGTTTGAGCGGCCTGTGCGTGACCAAGCTCGATGTGCTCGACGGCCTGCCCCTGCTCAGGCTGGCGACCGCCTACCGCTGCGACGGACGGGTGATCGAGCAGCCGCCGCTGGACGTGGCCGACTACGCGGCGTGCGAGCCGTGTTACGAGGAGCTGCCCGGGTGGCAGACCACGACCCGCGGGGTTCGCCAGTGGGACGAGCTGCCGGCCAACGCGCGCGGCTATCTGGAGCGGGTCGCCGAGCTGGCCGGATGTCCGGTGCACCTGGTTTCGACCGGACCGGAGCGCGACGAGAACATCATCCTCAAGCACCCGTTCGACTAGTGGCCTGTAACACTCAGATTATTACTACCTGCGCGCGCTTCGAACGCGATGGCGGCGTTGCTCCTCCTCCCGTGGGGCCTGCCACTGCTTGTCGTCGCGCCTTGCCCTCGCGCCCGATCCATCACGCAGCCAGTAACACTTTGAGTGTTACAGGCCACTAGCCATGGCGCATTCTCCCGAGAAGTGGGATCGGCTGCTGATCACCGGCGGCGGCCTGCTGGCGGACGAGCCGGAGGCGCCGGAACGGTGGCTCGGTCAGCGCTTGGGCGCGTTCGAGCTGATCGAGCCGATCGGCAGCGGCGGCATGGCGTCGGTCTTTCTCGGCCGGCGCGCCGACCGGCAGTTCGAGCAGCAAGTCGCGGTCAAGATCCTGAGCGAGCGGCTGCACGCGACCAGTCACCGCGACCGATTCCTGCGCGAGCGCCAGATCCTGGCCGATCTCGAGCACCCCGGCATCGCCCGGATCATCGACGGCGGGATGACCGAGGACGATCGCCCGTACCTGGTCATGGAGTACGTCGCCGGCACCTCGATCGACAGCTACTGCGATGCCTCCGAGCCCGCGCCGGAGCGCCGCGTGGAGCTGGTCCTCAAGGTATGCGCGGCGGTCGGCTACGCCCACGGTCGCGGCATGGTCCACCTGGACCTGAAGCCCGGCAACATCCTGATCAACGAATCCGGCGAGCCCAAGCTGCTCGATTTCGGGATCGCCGCGGCGGCCGGTGGCGATGACCGCGACGCCCTGGCCGCGTTCACCCCATTGTACGCAGCGCCCGAGCAGGTCCTCGGCGGCACCACCTCGACCGCCACCGACGTCTATCAGCTCGGCCTGCTGCTCTACCGGCTGCTGACCGGTCGCACCGCATTCGCGGGCTCGCCCGACGATCTTGACGCGCTGAAGCGACGCATCCTCGACGATCCGCCGCCCCGCGTCGCCGACGACGCGCCGGTGCCGTCGCGCTGGCGCCGCGATCTCGACGCGATCCTCGCGCGCTGCCTGCACAAGGATCCCGACCAGCGCTACCGGAGCGTCGCGCACCTGGTCGATGACCTGCGGGCGCTGATCGCCGACCGGCCCGTGGCCGCGGTCGCGGCCACCCCCGGCTACCGGCTGGCCAAGTGGTACCCGCGCCGACGCCGGGCGGTGCTCGCCGGCGGCGCGCTGGTGCTGCTGGCCGCGGCTGGCGGCGGGCTCTACTGGCAGCAGTTGAGCGCCCAGCGCGAACGCGCGGACTTGAGTGCCGATCGCGCCGCCGCGGCGTCGGCATTGCTGGCCGACATCCTGGAATCGGTCGATCCACTGGCCGGCGGCGGCGCCCTGGCGGACGTGATCAGCACCTCCGGATTCGAACTGAGCGCGGCCCGTCGTTACCGGCCGGAGGTGCAGCGCGAGATCGTGCTGATGACCTCCAGGACGCTGCTCGATCTGGGTCGCTATCGGGACGTGGTCAAGATGGTCGAGCCGCTGGTGGCCGATCCGCCCGCCGCCGATGGGTCCTCGGCGCTGCACGCCGAATACTTAAGCCTGCTGGGCTACGCTCACTATCGCGACGGCGACCTCAAGCAGGGCCTGGCGCTGCTCGAGGCGGCCTTGGCCGCGCAGCTCGCGGACCCGGGGGTCGACCCCGAGGTGCTCGCCACGACGCTGCAGCGCACCGCCCTGGCCGAGCGCCGCGCCGCGCGCCCGGAGCGGGCCCGCGGTCACCTGGAGCGCGCGCTCGAGCTGCTCGCCGGGGCGCTGCCCGACAACGACATCCGGCTGGCCCAGGCGCACAACCACTTCGGCCTGGTGCTGACCGACCTGGGTCAATACCGCGCCGCGATCGCCAGCTTCGAGCGCGCCGATGCGATCTATCAATCGGCCCCCGGTGAACAGGAACTCAGGCGCGCGATGACGCTGGGTAACCTGGCCGACGCCCAGCGGCTGGCCGGCGGGCTCGACGCGGCCGAACGCAACGCGCGCGCGGCGGTGGCGCTGGCCGAGCGGGCGCCGGACAATCCGCAGCTGCTGGCGACGGCCAACGTGGCGCTGGGCAATGTGCTGACCACCGCGCGCCGTTACGCCGACGCCGCCGAGCATTACCGCCAGGCGCACGGGATCTATGCCCGCGCGCTGGGGCCGGACCATCCCCGGCTCGCGCTGGTCGCGCACAACCTCGGCGTGGTGCTGCGCCTGGATGGCCGCTGCGTAGAGGCGCTGGCATCGTTCGACGAGGCGATCCGGATCGCCGCCGCGGCGTATCCGGAGGACCATCCGGAGCTGCTTGAAAGCCGCCGCCAGCGCGCGCTGTGCGCGCGGTAGCCGTTGGAGGCCTTCCCGGTGCGCAGATCGCCGCAGGAGATCACCCAACTGCTCTGTTCCAGCCGCGCCGGCGATGCCGACGCGATGGCGGAGCTGCTGGAACTGGTCTACGCCGATCTGCGCCAGCTGGCGGCCCGCCAGTTGCGGCGGGAGAGCCCCGAGAACACCTTGTCCGCCACCGCGCTGGTGCACGAGGCCTACCTGCGCCTGGCCGGTGAGGCCGGGCCCGGATTCAGCGACCGGCAGCACTTTTTTCGCCTGATCGCGCGCGCGATGCGCCGCATCGCGATCGATCACGCGCGCCGGCGCCTGGCGCTCAAGCGCGGCGGTGGCGAGCACCGCACGACCTGGGACGACGACAAGCTGGGCGTGGACGAACGCGCGGCGATGGTGGTGGAAATAGAGCAGGCGCTGGAGCGCCTGCGCGACGGCGATCCGCGCCTGGTGCAGGTCGTCGAATGCCGCTTTTTCGCGGGCCTGAGCGAGGCCGAGACCGCCGAGGCGCTCGGCTGCTCGCGGCGGACCGTGCAGCGCGACTGGGAGGCGGCCAGGGAAAGGCTCAAACGCCTGCTTTCGGATTGACAATCCGGGGACGCGCGGGTATCGTCCCCGGCTCGCTAAGGCCGCGCCGGGGCCCAGGTGGCGGAATTGGTAGACGCGCTGGCTTCAGGTGCCAGTGATCGAAAGGTCGTGGAGGTTCAAGTCCTCTCCTGGGCACCATCAAACACTCCCTTTGGTCGCGCCTGATGGCGCCCACGAGAGGACGTCCCTCCGGGATTGCTTCTGTGGTTTTCTTTGTTTGACCAGGCGATTCGCGGGCTCGTGTGGGCGGTGGGCATTTGGCTCCGCGGCCGCGATCGGTTGGGGATTGGGCTCAGCGGTAGCGACAGATCGGCCAAAAAAAAGGGCCGCCCGACGGCGGCCCCAACGTCCTGGGCTATCTCGTTCAACGCTGGAATCTATTTCGTTGTTCCGTCGTTGTCCGCTTTGGTCGTCCCATCGTTATCGGCATTGGTCGTGCCATCGTTGTCGGCGTTGGTGGTGCCGTCATTGTCAGCTAGAGGACTGGTGCTGCAGATGCCGAAGTGACGGCAGGCGAGCAATTCGAAAACGGAGATTCGCTCCCTTTCCGGGGCAAACGTCCTACCTTCCTTAGCTCCTCCATACGTTGGGAATGTTAAAAAAAAAGACTCGCAACGGTGATGGCACGGATCGCGGATTTCATGGCGTAAGTCTCCTCTTGAGAAGTTGTTTAGGGGTTGACGGCCAAGCTCAGACCCTTGGCCTCTAGCGGCTCTTCGAAATAAACGACAATGACCCCGGCGGTATTTCCTTCCAGGCTCTGGTCGTTACTTGCCGCGGAGTCGATTAGCGCGGCAAATTCTTTGTGCCATTTGCGGGCAGATTCCTTGCTCATCTCGCGGACGTAGAACATGCGCGATTGCGGAATAAATCGGCTCGAAACGGTTTGCTGGTAAAAGCGCAACTCTCCCGGTGGGGTAAAGAGGTTGTTCAGCAGCGTCTTCAGCAGGCGATTGACGGCCAGGAAGCCGGTCAACAGGCGCTTCAGGTCGTCCTTGGGAGAGTACTCGGTATCGAGAAGTCTCAGCTTGCCGTTGGCCAGCCGCTCGATCTTGCCGGTGGATTCGAATTCCTCCAGCAGAGTCGAGGGGTGGTATGAGGTTGTGTGGCTGGAACACAGTTTTGAAAACGAGTCCGGACCTTCGAAGTCCAGGTCTTTGGGTTTGCCCGTGGCGTCGGTCCATTCCGGCGCGCTGTCCCAGCTGCCGAGAATCCGCGCCTGAGGGTTAGGGCGGTGTGGAATCTCGGTCAGGCTCGTATCGAGCAGCCTGGAGGTTTCGGCTCGAGACAGACCCGCCAGCAGCGCGACCCGGCTCTTGGTCGGCTTCTTGTGCCCGATCTGCCCCTCGTCGGCGGCGGCGTCGACGATCGCTTTCTTCAGGACGTCCAGCAGCTCGCGATAGTTGAGACCAAACCGTAACAGCAGTCGTGCGAGCGGATACAAGATCGAATAGACGCCGCGCCGGAGGTGAACGCGGGAATCCGGCGACGCGCTGATGCGTTGCGCCAAATCAGACATGTCGGCTTCCTTTGAAAAAAATGTTTCAACTGGGTTCATTATTACCACATTGAACGGCACGATTCACGAAATATGGACCAGTGGCGTGAAAGGGCCGAGAATCGAGCTCGCGGGAGTGGGGTCAATACTTTCGCACCGAGCGGGCTGGAAGCGGCGAACTTTCCGGCCCGCAGTCTTTTTGGGGTTCTTGATTGCTTGTGTCTCAGCTCGGAGCACCGCGGGTGGCCGGTGGCTAAGCGGGTTCGCCCCCGGTACGATGGAACGGCGATGACCCGGCAAAAGAAATCCAAGATCGACGACCCGCACGCGGCGCGGGAAGCGCGGCGCTATAGCGAGCCCATTGCCAGCCGCGAACTGATCCTCAAGGTGCTGACCGAGCGCGGCGAGCTGATGAAATCCTCGCACCTGGCCGAGGCGCTGGGACTCACCGGCGCGCGCCCGCTCGAGGCGTTGCGGCGCCGCCTGCAGGCGATGGTGCGCGACGGGCAGTTGATCCGGAATCGGCGCGGCGGCTACGGCCTGGCGGCGCAGATGGACCTGGTCGCGGGTCGGGTAATCGGCCACTCGGACGGCTACGGCTTCGTCGCGCTCGACTCGGGCGGGGACGACTGGTACCTGTCGCCGCGCGAGATGCGCCAGGTGATGCACGGGGACCGGGTCATGGTCCGGGTTCGCGACATCGACCATCGGGGTCGCTGCGAGGCGACCATCGTGGGCGTCCTGGAGCGAGCGATCAGCCACCTGGTCGGTCGCTTTCAACGCGAAGCCGGGGCCGCCTTCGTGCTCGCCGACGAAAAGCGCATCGCCCACAACATCCTGATCCCCCCGGGCGAAGAGGGCGAGGCCCGCGCCGGGGATTTCGTCTATCTGGAGCTGACCGAGCAGCCCGATCGGCGCCACCCACCGGTGGGCAAGGTCCTGGAAGTGCTCGGCCGAAGCATCAACGCGCCGATGGCCACCGAGGTCGCGATCCGCAACTACGACCTCCCGGTCGACTGGCCCCCGGCGGTTGATAAGGCCACCGACAAGATCCCCGACCACGTGGGAGCGGCCGACAGTAAAGGTCGCCGCGACCTGCGTTCCACTGCGCTGGTCACGATCGACGGGGCGGACGCGCGTGATTTCGACGACGCGGTCTATTGCGAGCCACGCCCCAAGGGAGGCTGGCGGCTGCTGGTCGCAATCGCCGACGTGTCGCACTACGTGCGCCGGCAGAGCGCGCTCGATCAGGAGGCCGCAGAGCGCGGCACCTCGGCGTATTTTCCGAACCGGGTGGTGCCGATGCTGCCGGAGGCCTTGTCCAACGGCATCTGCTCGCTCAACCCAGCCGTCGACCGCTTGTGTCTCGCGTGCGAGATGCAGATCGACGCCGACGGCAGGGTGCAGCGCAGCCGGTTCTTCGACGCGGTGATGCATTCGCATGCGCGGCTGACCTACGCCCAGGCCTGGGAGTATCTGAGCGGGCGGGCGCAGGCAGCCCCGATTCCCGCCGTGACGCGCTCGCTCGACGCGCTGTACCAGCTTTACCAGGCCTTGCGGCAGCGCCGCGAGGCGCGCGGAGCGATCGATTTCCGGGGCCGGGAGGTCGGCTTTCAGTTCGATTCCGCGGGCGAGGTGGCGGCGATCGTGCCGCGTCAGCGCAACGACGCCCACCGGCTGATCGAAGAGTGCATGATCCTGGCCAACGTCGAGGCCGCCCGCCACCTGTTGAAGCACCGCGCGGTGGCGCCGTTCCGGGTGCATCCGCCGCCGCCCGAGCACAAGCTGGAGGGACTCAGGCTGGCGCTGGCCGAACTCGGGCTGAAGCTGCCGGCCGGCGACCCGATCAGCCCGGCCGTGTTGGCGCGGCTGCTGGCCCAGGCGGAAGAGCGACCCGACCGCGACTTGATCGAGGCGCTGGTGCTGCGCTCGCTGGCGCTGGCGGTGTACCAGAGCGCGAACCACGGCCATTTCGGGCTGGCGCTCGAGGCCTACACCCACTTCACCTCGCCGATCCGGCGCTACCCGGACCTGCTGGTTCACCGCGCGCTCAAGCTGACCTATCCAGGAAGCCGCGGCGAAGGCTACGAGCGCGACGAAATGGCCAGGCTCGCCGAGCATGCCTCGATGACCGAACGCCGCGCCGAGGAAGCCGCGCGCGACGTCGACGAACGCCTGAAGTGCGCGTTCATGCAGGCTCACATCGGAGACGAATTCTCCGGCCGGGTCACCGGGGTCAAGGAGTTCGGGCTGTTCGTGGAGCTGGACTCGATCCAGGTCTCGGGCCTGGTCCATGTCACGATGCTGCCCAACGATTACTACCAGTTCGATCCGGTCAGCCACACGCTGGGCGGCAAGCGCCGAGGCCGCGTGTTCCGGCTCGCCGATCCGGTCCGGGTGCAGGTCGTGCGGGTGGACCTGGACGACCGCCAGATCGACCTGAAAATCGCCAAGGAGCCCGCTTAATGAGTGAGCAGCGCTGGCTGGTGGGGCTGAACGCGGTGGCGAGCGCGCTCCGTAACGACGCCGGCCGGATCTCGGAAGTGCTGCTGCTCGAGACGCGCAAGGACCGCCGCGCGCAGGAACTGCTGGAGCTGGTGGCGTCGCACCGGATTCCGCTGCGCCGCCTGTCGCGGGGCGAGCTGGATCGACGCTTTCCGAACCTGAAGCACCAGGGCGCCGCGGCCGGCTACCGGGCGCCGGCGCCGCTGACCGAGGACGCGCTGATCGAGCGGGTCGCCGCGACCACCGATCCGCTGGTGCTGGTGCTGGATCATCTCGAGGACCCGCGCAATTTCGGCGCGTGCCTGCGCACCGCCGAGGCGGCCGGCGTTACCGCGGTGGTTTATCCGCGCGACCGCGCGGTCGATCTGACCCCGGCCGCGCGCAAGGCCGCCGCCGGCGCGGCCGAGCGCTTGGCCCTGGTGCGGGTGACCAATCTGGCGCGCACGCTCAAGCGCCTGAAGGCCAACGGCGTCTGGGTCGTGGGCGCGGATGCCCAGGCGCCGACGACGATCTACGAGCTGCGCCTCGGCGGTCCGCTGGCGGTCGTGGTCGGCGGCGA
>JBFJNB010000025.1:0-11664 GCA_041633655.1 Lysobacterales bacterium
ACCCCGGCGTGCTGCACTACCTCATCCACAGCTACGACTACCCGGGCCTGGCGCATCTGGCGCTGAGCGCGGCGACCGTCTACGCGGAGGCAGCGCCCGAGTCGGCCCACGCCCAGCACATGCCGTCGCACATCTTCACCCGGCTCGGCCTGTGGGACCGCTCGATTGCGTCGAACCACGATTCCACCGCATCGGCCGCAGCCTACACCGAGCGCGCGCACCTGCCCGGGCATTACGACGAGGGGCTGCACAGCATCGACTATCTGGTGTACGCGCTGCTGCAGACCGGCCGCGACCGGCAGGCCCTGGCCGTGCTGAAGCGTCTGCAGCACATCGACAAAGCCCACGTCGACAACTTCAAGGTGGCCTATACCTACGCCGCCTCGCCCGCGCGGTACGCGCTGGAACGGCGCCAGTGGCGGGAAGCCGCCGAGCTGACCCTGACCCCGGCGACGTTTCCGTGGGACCGCTTCGACTGGGCGCGATCGATCCACCATTTCGCGCGCGGCATCGGCGCCGCGCGCAGCGGCCAGTTGGATCTCGCACGGCGCGAGCTGGAAACGATCCGCGAGCTGAAACGCAATCTCGCCGAGGCGACGCTCCCCTACTGGCGCGAGGAAGTGTTCGTGCACGACGACATGCTGGCCGCGTGGATCGCGCACGCCGAAGGCGACCCCGAAGCGGCGCTGCGCCTGGCGGTCGCGGCGGCCGATCGCGAGGACGCCGTCGACAAGCACCCGGTCACTCCGGGCGAGGTGCTGCCGGCCCGCGAACTGTACGCCGATCTGTTGCTGGAGCTGGGCCGGCACCACGACGCATTGACCCAATACCGGGCCTTGCTCGCGTCATCGCCGAATCGTTACAACGCGGTGCTCGGCGCCGCGCGCGCGGCCGAACTGGCGGGCAACGCCGACGCGGCGGGCGGGTATTTCCGGCTGCTGACCCGAATTGCCGACGCCGACAAGCCGGAACGCGACAGCCTGATCGAGGCGATCCGCCATGCCGATGAGGCGGGTCAGAGCCAGCGCGGGTCATGACCGGCGGCAATCCGGGGCCGATTCTTGCGAGGTGGAGAACTCCACTATTTGCTTGGCGCGGCGCTGGACGGCGGGATTGACGCTTGAAGCCAGGCTGGTCGCAAGGAGAATGATCCCCGGATACGACTCCATCCGCTGGAGCAGGTAACCGACTTCGACGTTGGCATAGCGGTCGTTGGCGTCCTTTACCCCGGTGCGTTTGCCGAACAAGGCGTCGGCCTCGTCAAAAAGCAGGACCGCGCCCAATTCCTCGGCCCGGTTTAGGATCTCCGCCAGGTTCTTCTCGGTCTCCCCGATGTACTTGCTGACCACACGCGCGCTGTCGATCCGATAGACTTCCACCCCCTTTTCAGCGGCGATTGTCGAGGCTGCCACCCTCTTTTCGATACCAGCGCGGCCCACGAACAGCACGATCTGACCGCCCGCTCGTGACACGATCTCTTTCAGCGAGAGCTGCTGCTCTTCGGTCAGCTTCAAATCCGCGGAATCGCACTTGGGTTGTCCCGCTTCCAATCCCTGCCCGTCGCTGCGCGCGTTCGTGTCGGCAGAACCGGCAAACGACAGCGTCAGCACGAGCAGCAACAGCCCGCCGCGCAGCTTGCGAGACCGGACGTTAGAGTGTTTCAAGGTTGGCATAGGCCAGCACCAGCCACTTGATGCCGGCCTGCTCGAAGTTGACCTGGACCCGGGTGTGGGCGCCGGAGCCCTCGCAGTCCATCACCACGCCCTCGCCGAAGGTCGTGTGCGCGACCCGCTGGCCGAGCGCTAGCCCGCTGTCGGCGACCGCGTCGGGGATCGCCCACGAAGTTCGCGGCGGCGCGCTGACCCGGACCCGCGGCCGCACCTCGTGGACCAGTTCCGGCGGGATCTCGCGCAGGAACCGCGACGGGCGGCGCTGCTGGGTGCTGCCGTGCCAGCGCCGCGACTCAGCGTAGGTCAGGTTCAGCGACTCCATCGCGCGGGTAATGCCGACGTAGCACAACCGGCGCTCCTCCTCCAGCCGGCCGGGCTCCTCGGCCGCGCGCTGGTGCGGAAACAGGCCCTGCTCCATCCCGACGATGAACACCAGCGGAAACTCGAGCCCCTTGGCGCTGTGCAGGGTCATCAATTGCACGCATTCCTCCCAGGCGTCGGCCTGCTCCTCGCCGGCTTCCAGCGCGGCGTGGGCCAGGAACGAGTCCAGCCGGCTCATGCCGACTTCCTCGTCCTCGGGCGGCAGCGCGAAGCCGGCCGCGGCGTTGACCAGTTCCGCCAGGTTTTCCTCGCGCCCCTCGCGCCGCTCGGCCGGCTCGCGCTCGTAGTGGGCCATCAGGTTGGAGCCGCGGATCACCTGGTCCATCCGGAATTCGAGCTCCTGGTTTGCGCTTTCTTCGTCGAGCCGCTCGATCAAGTCGATAAACGCCTGGAGCGCGTTGGCCGCGCGCGCGTTGACGATCTCTTCGAGGATCACCAGCTCGGTCGCGCGCCACAGCGAGCAACCGCGCTGAAGCGCGAGCCGGCGCACCGCGTCCACGGTGCGCGAGCCGATCCCGCGGGCCGGCACATTGACCACCCGCTCGAACGCGGGGTCGTCGTCGCGGTTGGCGATCAGCCTTAGATAGCTCAGCGCGTCCTTGATCTCGGCGCGCTCGAAGAACCGCAGCCCCCCGTAGACCCGATACGGAATCCGGCGCTGCACCAGCAGTTCCTCGAACAGCCGCGACTGCGCGTTGGAGCGGTACAGCACCGCGACCTCGTCGGCGCGGCGGCCCTCCTCCAGCCATTGCTCGAGCCGCCCGATCACGAACCGCGCCTCGTCGTGCTCGTTGTAGGCCGCGTAGAGCTGCAGCGGCTCGCCGCCGTCGCCGGCGGTCCACAGCTTCTTGCCGAGCCGGCCCTGGTTGTGGGCGATGATGCCGTTGGCCGCGTTCAGAATGGTACTGGTGGAGCGGTAGTTCTGCTCCAGGCGCAACGTGGTTACGTCCGGGTAGTCCTTGGTGAAGCGCTGCATGTGCTCGATCCGGGCGCCGCGCCAGCCGTAAATCGACTGGTCGTCGTCGCCGACGACGAAGGTCTGCCCCGCGTCGCCGGCCAGCACCCGGATCCAGGCGTACTGGATCGCGTTGGTGTCCTGGAACTCATCCACCAGCCGGTGCTGAAACCGCTCCTGATAGTGGGTCAGGATCTGCGGGCAGTGAAGCCACAGCTCGTGGGCGCGCAGCAGGAGCTCGGCGAAATCGACCAGCTCGGAGCGCCGGCAGTACTCCTCGTAGCTCGTGTAGATCGCGAGCATCTGGCGCAGCACCGGGTCGTCGCCGTGATCGACCGCGTCCGGCCGCTGGCCCTCGTCCTTGCGGTCGTTGATGAACCATTGGACGCGCCGGGCCGGCCAATGGCTCTCGTCCAGGTTCAGGTCGCGGATCACGCGGCGAATCAGGCGGAGTTGGTCTTCCGAGTCGAGGATCTGGAACCCCTCGCCCAAGCCGGCGTCCTCGTGGTGCATGCGCAGCAGCCGGTGGGCGATCCCGTGGAAGGTTCCGACCCACATGCCGCGGCTGGGAAATCCGAGCAGGGCTTCGGCGCGCTGGCGCATCTCGCCGGCCGCCTTGTTGGTGAAGGTGACCGCGAGGATCGAGAACGGTGAGATGCCCATGACCTCGATCAGCCACGCGATCCGGTGCACCAGCACCCGGGTCTTGCCGCTGCCGGCGCCGGCCAGGATCAGATAATTGCCGGCCTCGGCGGTAACCGCCCGCCGCTGCGCATCGTTGAGTTCGTCCAGCAGGTGGGAAACGTCCATCGGCGGTCATTGTAACCCGGCCACCGGCCGGCCGAGCCTGCGCTTCTCACCACTGTCGGTCGCGAGACGGCTCAAGGGTGCGGCATGGGCGGCGCTCGCGACCGAGGAGCGCTCAGGCATAGTTGACGCTATGTCGAGCGCTTCGACCGAGCAAACGCCGGTCAGGGCGTGCCATTGGGGCGTCGTAGCAGGACGGTGGTGGGAAATGCAGGCTTAGATGAGATAGGCTTGGGTCCGGGCGCGCTCGCGGCAGAATGCCCGCAGCAGCACCGCCAGGTCTTGCTCTTCCATCCGCTCCAGACTCGGCAGCTTGCGGTCCAGAACCTGCCCGATCAGCGCCACCAATTGCGCCTTGGACAGGTCCTCGATCGGGATTGCGACCCGGTTCAACACCGGCGGCGGGAACAGCTCGTCGAAGATCTGCTCGTCGCCGACGCCGGCCTTCTTCTGGCGCAGGTAATGGTCGACCTCGTCGGCGCTCAGCGGCACCGCGATCAGCGCGTCGTCCTCGTGCTGGCGGTGCCGCCAGTTGCGGATCGCCAGCAGCCTGCCGTCCGGGATACGCGCAAAGATCCGCTCCTTACCGGCCATCTCGCATCTCCGTCAAGCGGCCCGGTCGCCGCGATCGGACGCGAGCCGAATGCCGGAGAACATCCAGCGCTGGTGCGGATAGAAGAAATTGCGATAGCTCGCGCGCAGGTGCCCTGACGGGGTCGCGCAGCAGCCGCCCCTAAGCACGAGCTGGTTGCACATGAACTTGCCGTTGTACTCGCCCAGGGCGCCGGCCGCGGCGCGAAAGCCGGGATACGGCTGGTACGCCGAGCGGGTCCACTCCCACGCATCGCCGTAGAGCTGTTGGAGGCCCGGACCGGATGCCGGCGCCGGGTGCAACCGGCCGAAATCAAGGAACCGGCCCCGCGGCGGCCGTTCGGCCGCGGCCACTTCCCATTCGGCCTCGGTCGGCAGCCGGGCGTCGGCCCAACTGGCGTACGCGTCGGCCTCGTAGAAGCTCACGTGGCAAACCGGTGCGGCCGGGTCCAGCGGCACGAGCCCGGCCAGGGTGAACTCGAACCATTCGCCGTCGCGCTCGACCCAGTAAAGCGGCGCGCTCCAACGCTCGGTTTGGACCAGGGCCCAGCCGTCGGCCAGCCACAACGACGGCGTCCGATATCCGCCGTCTCGGATGAACTCGCGGTACTCGGCGTTGGTCACCAGCCGGTTGGCGAGCCGGTGCGGCTCCAGCAGCACCCGATGGCGCGGGCCCTCGTTGTCGAACGCGAAGCCGTCGCCGGCCTCGGCGCCGATCGAGTGGATGCCGCCGGGGCAGTCGATCCAGGCAAACGCGGGCGCCTCGGTCGGTTCGCGCGCCGGCGTTTCGCGATAGGCCGGATACAGCGGGTTCTGAAACAGCACGTGCTTGATGTCCATCAACAGCAATTCCTGGTGCTGCTGCTCGTGGTGCAGCCCCAGCTCGATCACGCCGCGGGCGGCCCCGTCGAGCAGCCCGCGCTCCAGGCCCCTGATCAGACTGGCGTCCACGTGGGCGCGGTAGCGGCGGATCTCGTCGACGGTCGGGCGGGTCAGCAGCCCGCGTCGGGCGCGCGGGAACTGGGCGCCGACCGAATTGTAGTAGCTGTTGTGCAGGTACTCGTACGCCGGATCGAAGCACCGGTAGTCGTCGCCGCGCGCGAGTACGAAGGTCTCGAAGAACCAGCTCGTGTGCGCCAGGTGCCACTTGGCCGGGCTGACGTCGGCCATCGACTGGACCACCATGTCCTCGGGTTCGAGGGTTTCGCACAGCGCCTCGGTCCGGGCGCGGACATCCCGGTACCGGTCGATCAGAGTATCGTCGGAGGCGACCGGCGAGGTCGCGGCTTGGCTGGTCACGAGGAGGCGTCCAATTCCCTTGACAGGACCGGCATTGTAACATTGCCTCCCTTTCGCTACCGCCCACGCCCCGATGTCAAAGGCCCACCCCAAGGAAGCCGAAATCCTCGAGCGCGAGTGGTTCTACCCGTTCCGGCTCCCGAGCGGGCGGGTCACGCGGACCTACGACAACGGGCGCCTGGACCCGGTGCACGCGACCCGGCTTCAGATGATCGACCGCGCCCTGGCCCCGCTGGGTCCGGACCTTTCTGGACTGACCGCGATCGACCTCGCCTGCCACCAGGGCTACTTCGCACTGCAACTGGCCAATCGCGGGCTTTCGCGGGTGCTCGGGATCGACGTGCGCCCCGAGCACGTGGCCGATGCCAGCCTGATGGCCGAGATCCGCGGACAGGCCAATTTCTCGGCCCGCCGCGGGGACGTCGACGCGCTGTCGGCCGACGAGCTTGGGCGCTTCGACATCGTGCTGATGCTGGGCCTAATCTATCACCTGGAGAACCCGGTCGGCGCGATCCGCCTGGCGCACGCGCTGACCCGCCAGGTGTGCGTGATCGAGACCCAGGTGGTGCCGAACCTGTCCGGCAACGTGGATTGGGGCAATTACCGCTTCGTCAAGCCGCTCAAGGGCTGCTTCGGGATCGTGGATGAGACCGACGAGACCCACGGGCCCGAGGCCAGCACCCGCGGCATTTGCCTGGCGCCCAGCACCGAGGGGCTTGTGTGGATCATGCGCGCGGTCGGCTTCGAACGAGTCGAGCTGATCGCGCCGCCGGAGGACGCCTACGAGCAGCACCGCCACGGCAAGCGGGTCGTCGTTGCCGGTTATCGCAACCCCGCTTGAAGCACGCCGCCGGACAGGACACTATGACTTCATCAACCCGCGCATTCCAAGGATCGAACAGGCCCTATCATGCATAAACCCGACCAGACCCCGGTCGCCATCCTCGGCGGCACCCGGATCCCGTTCTGCCGCAACAACACCAACTACGCCGACATCGGCAACCGCGACATGGCGATCAAGACACTGGGCGCGCTGGTGGAGCGGTTCGGGCTGCACAACGAGACCCTGGGCGAGGTCGCCTATGGCGCGGTGATCAAGCACTCGCGCGACTGGAATCTCGCGCGCGAGGCGACCCTGTCGTCCGGGCTCTCGCCGCATACCCCGGGGATCACGCTGCAGCGCGCCTGCGGCACCAGCCTGGACGCGGCGATCGTGATCGCCAACAAGATCGCCGCCGGTCAGATCGAGGCCGGCATCGCCGGCGGCTCCGACACGACGTCCGATGTACCGATCGTGTTCAAGGAGGCCTTCGCCGAGCGCCTGCTGGCGATGGCGCGCGCCAAGAGCCTCGGCGGGCGGCTGAAGGCCTGGAAGGGCTTCCGGCCCTCGCACCTGCTACCGGCCTTTCCCGGGGTCGAGGAGCCGCGAACGGGCAAGTCGATGGGGGATCACTGCGAGCTGATGGCGCGCGAGTGGGGCATCTCGCGCGAGGACCAGGACAAGCTGGCGTTCGACAGCCACCAGAAGCTTGCCAAAGCCTACGAGGCCGGCTTCATGGACGACCTGGTGGTGCCGTTTCGGGGGCTTGAGCGCGACGGCATCCTGCGCCCGGACACCTCGCTGGAAAAGCTCGCGACCTTGAAACCGGCGTTCGACCGCAGGTCCGGCAACGGGACCCTGACCGCCGGCAACTCGACCCCGCTGACCGACGGCGCCAGCAGCGCGCTTTTGGCCAGCGAGTCCTGGGCCAAGAAGCACAAGCATCCGGTGCAGGCCTGGCTGACCCACGCCAAGGTTGCCGCGGTCGACTTCGTCGCCGGCGAGGGCCTGTTGATGGCGCCAACCTACGCGGTCGCCCAGTTATTGGAAGACACGGGTCTGACGTTCGCCGATATCGACTTCTTCGAAATCCACGAGGCGTTCGCCGCCCAGGTGCTGTGCACGCTGCGGGCCTGGGAATCGAAGGACTACTGCAGCAACAAACTGGGCCTGAAAAAACCGCTCGGCGAGATCGACCCGGCCAAACTCAACGTCAACGGCTCCAGCCTGGCGGCAGGACACCCGTTCGCCGCCACCGGCACTCGGATCCTCCCGGTCGCGGCCAAGCTCCTGGCTGAAAAAGGCTCAGGCCGCGCCCTGATCTCGGTCTGCACCGCCGGCGGGATGGGCGTGGCCGCGCTCATCGAGCGAGACGGCAACGGTTCAGCGGGCTAACCAATCCGCCCGCAGCATGCCGTGATGCGCCAGGTCTTCGTATTGACCCCACTTCATCGAATCCTGGCGCGCGGAGGCGAAACGGGCGCAGGACCAGGCGTCGTGTTTCAATCGAAGGCTGGGTCATCGCACTGCGTGCTCACGGTCGGCCTCCGTTCGGTCAAATGAGGGGCGTACGAGCAGCGGGCTGACAAGAGTCGTTACTGCGGATCGACGTAGTTCCAGGTATTCACCCGGCATTTCCAGGAACCGTCTTCTTGCTTCAGCCAGACTTTGACCCACCGGCTGTTGCCGTTGGCCGCTTGACCGTCCGCGTTGGTGAACGTGGCGCGACAAACGCCGCGCGCCCACGCCATCTCTGCCGATCGCGCAACCTCGACGGCGAGCTGCTCACAATCCAACGCGAAATTTGGATCCGTAAACAAGTCACGATAGAAATCGACAATGGCTTTCTTGGTTGCCAGCGGCCGAACTCCCGGCGGCAGAAATATTGCTTTCGGGGCCAGAAATGACTCCCACAGCTCGAGGTCCCTGGCGTTGGTCGCCTGAACCCAGCGATTGTAAGTTGCTTGGATCGCTTCAGCGGCGTCCGGCTCTGAGGCTTTGACTTGCAGCAGCGATCCCGCAGCGAGCAAAGCAACGATGAGCGGTCTCATCAAGTCTTTCCTGGCGGCCAGTCTGGCGGCCTCTATTCCAGGCCCAACGCGGCCATCGAAGTGGACGTGCTCCGCTTCGTCTCCGTATCCCCGGAGCGCTCCGCCAGCGCCGGGGATGGCGCCGAGGTCGGCGCGGGAGCCTCGGTCAGGCGGACATACATGCGGAAGTAGTCGCGGATCTTGGATACGTAGGTTACGACCTGGTCGGCGTCCAGGGTCTGGAAGCGGCCTTCGGGGTCGTGTTGGGGGTCGGCGAGGACTTTGATCGCTGCCTCGACGTTGCCGAACCAGCGGCGGGAGTCCAGGCCCTGGCGGCGGGCCAGCTCGCGCGCGGCTTTGACGTGGGTCAGGCCGCCGTTGTACGCGGCCAGGCTGAACCAGGTGCGGTCGCGGATGTCGAGGTCGGGCTCGAATTGCCGGCGCACCCAGTCCAGGTATCTTACGCCCCCGTGGATGCTGGATTGGGGATCGAACAGGTCGTCGATTCCCACCTGCCTGGCCGCCACTTCCTGGAGCTGCATCAGGCCTCGTGCGCCGGAGCGCGATACCGCGTTGGGATCGAACCGGCTTTCCTGGAACACCATCGCCAGGATCAGGCGCCAGTCGAAGCCGTAATAGTTTGCGTAGCGCCGCACCAGTTCGTCGTAGGGCGAGAACCTGCCGGCGCCGCTGAATGCCGCGACCGCGGCGCGGAAGCGGGGATCGGACGCCTCGCCCGCGAAGTACTTGCTCTCGGCCAGGCGCGCTCGCCGCGCGGCCGCGGCCTGGCCCAGGTACCGGTTGACCGCCGCCAGCAGCTCGGGATTGTCTCTTCTTACCGCCCACACCCGCGGCGCCGACTGCTCGACGGCCAGCAGTCCATCGACGTCGTCGCGCCACAGCCCGATCAGGCGGAACTGATGCTCGTCGATCAGCGCGAAATCCGCGGTTCCGGTCACCACTCGTTCGACCAGGGTCTCCGGCGGGCCCGCGGCCGGCAACGGAAGCACGCCGATCCCGGCCTGCGCCCAAGCCTCTACCGTCATCTGGTATGGGCTGTCGGTGGGAATCAGCAACGAGCGGTCGTGCAGGTCCGGCGGGCGCAGGCGGCGGTAGCGCCCCTGGCGGCTGACGATCCTTCCTTCCGAGTGGTAATACGGGGTGGAGGCGACCAGCGATTCGGTCAATGACTCCGGTCGCAGAAACGCCGCGCCCAGGTCCGCCTCGCCGGCGGCCAGGCGCGCCTGGAGGTCGGCGGCGTCGTCGGCGATGACCACGTCCAGGCCCAGCCCGTGGGCCCTGGCGAAGGCATTGACCAGCTCGAACTCGAACCCGAGCAGGTGGCCGGCCCAGGCGAAATAGGTCTCCGGGCGATACAGCGTGACCAGCCGGATGCGCCCGCGCTCTTGGATCGCCGGCCAGTCGCCGGCATCGGCGAAGCTGACCTCGCGGGTGAGCCCGTGCTCGCGCAGGAAATCGTCGACCCGGCGCGCGAACACCCGATCGGATTCGCGCACGATCCAGTTGAGCGCCAGGTGTGTCTTCAGCTTTTGCCGCGGCCGTGCGCCGGGCACCCGAGCCAGCTCTTCGTCGTAGGCCAGGCTGGCCTTGATCTGACCGCGCGCGACCCGTGCCAGCAGATCCTCCCGGCTCCAGTCGGCCGGCACCACCTGCAGCGCCGCGGAGCGCCCGGCGCGGCGCAGATCGAGTACCTGGTGCCACCCGTCGGAGGCGAACTGCACCGCCAGCGGGAGATCGGGTCCGACCTTGGACACGAACGGGCTCGTCACCAGCCACAGGTCGGCGTGGCGCAGTGGCAGCGAGCGGGCCAGGCCTTGCGGCAGCGGCCGGTCGGCGGCGAGCGGTTCGGCGATCAGGTCGACTTCGCCCCCGGCGAGTGCGCGTATCAGCGCGTCGTGACCCCGGTAGCGGTGGAACACCGCCTCGGCGCCGAGCCGCGCGGCGAATCGGTCCACCAGTGCGCGGTCCGCCGCCGCATTCACCGAAGCCGGCTCCAGCACAGCGACCTGCAGCTGCCCGCTTTCTTTGATCCGGTTGATCGCGGCGAACCCGGCGGCGGCCGCCAGCGTCCACCAGCAGCCGGCGGCCAGGAAGGCCCCGGCCGCGGTCAGCGCCTTTAACCCGGATATTGCACGAGTTTCACCGGGGTCTTTTAGTTTGCTGAGCCCGTTCAATGGAGACCTGAATTATCGAGTTTGATGCGGTTGCGAACCGTGCGGTTGCCGGTTTGTCGCCGGATTGCACGGCGCTTCTCGCCCGATCCCCCTTGGGCGGTAGCTACGGCTACCCCCCGGCGGACGATCGAACAAGCTGCGCTCGTGGAATTCGCCGACAATTCCGGCAACTCGTACAACATCCGGGTTATCCGGCCCGCGGTGCGTTTCTTCGCCATGCTCGATAAATCGAGGGGAAAGGGCGGAAATTCTAGCATTCCGGGGCGCCGCTGGCAGAAAACAAACGTTTCCGCGCGGTTTTTCATTGGATCGGCGGCGGCTCCAATGGCGCTCGCCGGCCCGCTCACCGGTGGGCCGCGGCCAGGGATCGGAGGTCTTGGGGCCCGCTTGCGCTTGCGCTATCGTAAGCGCATGCAGCGAGGAGCCACGGGTGTGATACTTGCGGCGCTGCTCGGTGCCGCCGCCGCGCAACCCGAGCCCGGCGCCAACCCGCTGACCTTGCTCGGCGTACGGACCACCGAGGGCGCCGCCGCGGGCTACGTCCCGGACCTGACCTGCCGGCGGTGCCATCCGGTCAAGTACGACTCCTACCAGCAGGTCGGAATGGCGCGATCGTTCCGGCGCGCCGGAGAGGCGAGCCCGATCGAGGCGTTCGGTCGCGAGTTCTATCACGCTGCCTCGCAGCGTTACTACCGAATCGAGCGCGACGGCGACCAACTGGTCTTCCATCGCTACCAGCGCGACGACCAGGGCGAGCCGATCAACGAGTTCGAGGTCCCGATCGCCTGGGTCCTGGGCTCGGGCAATCGGGCCCGCAGCTATCTCTACCAGACCCCCGCCGGTGAGCTGTTCCAGGTCGCGCTGGGATGGTATTCCGAAACCCGGACCTGGGGGATGTCCCCCGGCTTCGAGGACG
>JBFJNB010000026.1:0-11605 GCA_041633655.1 Lysobacterales bacterium
CGCCAGCATCTCGCGCATCCCGGGGCCGCCGACCGGGCCCTCGTTGCGGATCACGACCACGTCGCCCGCTTCGATCCGGCCCTGCTGGACTGCTTCGAACGCCTGCTCTTCGGAGTCGAACACCCGCGCCGGCCCGCGCTGGAACTCGCGCCCCTTGCCGGCGAGCTTGACCACGCAGCCCTCGGGGGCGAGGTTGCCGTACAGGATCCGGAACCCGCCGTGCGGCTTGAACGGCTCGGCGATCCGACTGACGACCTTTTGCCCGGCGGCTTCCTCCAGTTCGTCGAGTTCGGCGAACAGCGAGCGGCCGGACACCGTGGGCGCGTCCTCGAGCAGTCCGCCCTCGCGCAGGCGGGCCGCGACCAGCCGGGTGCCGCCGGCATCGAACAACTCCGAGGCCACGTAATTGCCGCCTGGCTTCAGGTCGGCGATGACCGGGGTCGCCGCCGCCACCCGGTCGATGTCCTCCAGGTCGAAGCGCGCGTCGGCCTCGCGGGCGATGGCCAGCAGATGCAGCACCGCGTTGGTCGAACCGGCGGTGGCCGTGACCATGCGCGCAGCGTTGGTCAGCGCGGTGGGGGTGATCAGGTCGCGGGGCTTGAGTTCGCGCTTCAGGCACTCCATGAGCAGCCGGCCGCAACGTCGGGCCTGCGCGGCCTTGTCCGGATGGGTCGCCGGCACGTCGTTCGCGCCCATCGGCGAGAGCCCCAACGTGGCCAGCACCATCGCCATCGTGTTGGCGGTGAACTGCCCGCCGCAGGCCCCGGCGCCGGGACAGGCGGCGTTTTCGATCTGCTCCAGTTCCTCGTCGTCGATGCGCCCGGCCGCGTGCGCGCCGACGGCCTCGAACACGTCCTGGATCGTAATCGCGCGGCCGCGGTGCCTGCCGGGCATGATCGATCCGCCGTACAGCACCAGACCGGGGCGGTTCAGCCGCGCCAGCGCCATCGCCGCGGCCGGGATGGTCTTGTCGCAGCCAACCAGCACGATGACCGCGTCCAGGCAATGGCCGGCGACCGCCAGCTCGATCGAATCGGCGATGGTCTCGCGCGAGACCAGCGAGGCGCGCATCCCCTCGGTGCCCATCGAGATGCCGTCGGTGACGACCACGGTGTTGAATTCGACCGGCGTGCCACCGGCCTCGCGGATGCCGGCGCGCACCGGCTCGGCCAGCGCGCGCAGGTGCAGATTGCACGGGGTCACGTCGGTCCAGGTGTTTACCACCGCGACCAGCGGCCGCGCCAGGTCGGCCGAGGTCAGGCCGGTGGCCTTCAGCATTGCCCGCGCCGGTGCCCGCGACGGGCCGGCCTTCATCCGGTCGCTGTACACGGATGGCCCTCTGCTTGATCGGTCGGTTGGCGAGCGCGGCGTTGCATCGTCTTCCCGGTTTTAAAAAAAAACCCCGCTCCTTGCGGTAGCGGGGTTTTGGTTGACCTGGTTCGGTCGTTACCTGATCCCGCTACCTCCGAGCGCGATGATGAGGCCGAGCAGCGTAAGCCCGAGCAGGATCGGATGAATCAGGTTGCTCCCACGCAAGGTCCGGGCCAGCACCCGCGCCGCCCGCCGCGGCCCGCGGTGCCTGCGCAAAAAATGACCACGCGTCAAAGCCATCGCGCGATGGTCCGCGAAACGGGGACAGGTGTCAAGCTCCTGCGGTACCGAGGAATGGCGTCAGCTGGTGCTGTCAGAATCGAACGGAGACGCCCGTGTCCACCGGCTGGGCACCGGACGAGCCAGGCGCAAGTCGGGTTTCGGTTTTCGCGGCCAGGGCGTTCTGGTCGAAAGCATGATCGGTCGCGCCGGCGGTGGGCCGGGCGACGACTGCGCCTTCGCTCGCGAAAGAAGAAGCGCGACTTGCGCCGTTCCTAGGCTTCCCGCAGCGCCTTTATCAAGAGCTCGCGTTCCAGCGTGGCCGCGGCGCGGTCTGGGAACTTCAGCTGCAGCCGCGAACCGCCGAGCATCCGGACGTTGAACTGCGCGCCCTGGTCCTCGGCGGCCTCGAACACGCGGGTGAGATACAGGATCTTGTCGAGCATCACGACGTAACCCTGGATCTCGTGGATCTTGGCGATCGGCACCGGCCGTCAGCTATCGGCCGGGGGAGGGGGCGTCTTCTTGCTGGCCTTCTTGCGGGTTGCCTTCTTCTTCGGCTTCGGGGTGGCCGCCGCGGGCTTGGGCGCTGTCGTCGCGGCCTCCGCGCCGGACGACCACTCGCCGAACGGAAACGGCTTGACGTCGGTGTTGAACGTTGCGTAGCGCATGAGTTGACCCAGGTAGTCGGCCAGTTGCCCGCCGAATTCGACCAGGTTTCGATTGCGCTCACCGCTGAACAGCACGATCAGCAGGTTGAGCAGCACCACGAACCCGAGCACCCAGGCACCGAGCCAGAAGATCAGTGCGTAGATCAGGATGAACAGCAGGCGCAACCAGTTATTGGTGTTGGCCAGGTTTTGCTTGATGCCTTCGGCGCTCGGGGTGTCCGCGGTGTCGTTCATCGTCGTTGCCTTCAGTCTGTCCCGGAACCACTTTAGCTCACCCGGGTTCAAATCGGGAGTGCCATTGGGTCCATCGGCCATTCAGCCCCAATTCAGACAGGGCGCCTATACTATAGGTATGCTGACGCAGCGGAGTTCAGTGCGATGAAATGGCTATCGATTGCGGCGCTCGCCTGGCTGGCGGCCGGATGCGCGACCACGGCCGACCGCTACGGGAGCTACCAATACCCCGATGAGCAGGGCTATTACGAGGTCGACGAGGTGGTCTACGGCGGCCGCGCCGGCTACTCCGGCTACTATGGCCCGGGATACGTCGCCTACGACCCGTACTGGGGCTACAGCGGGTTTGCGTACTTCTCGAACTGGCCGAGCTACTACGTGTACGCCCCGTATTACGATCCGTTCTACGTGAGTTCGTTCGGCTTCGCGCCGGTGCACTATTACAGCCCCTACCGGCGCTACGGGAGCGTTTCGTTCTTCGGCTATTACGATCCGTTTTTCGATCCCTGGTATTCCCGCGGCCATTACTACTACGTCCACCACGGCCACCATGGCCGCCACGACCGATTCGACCGCCCGGGCCACTTCGGGCGCGGCGACCATCGGGACGACCGCTTCGGCGCGAGCCCGCGCGACCCGGGGTTGAGCGCGCGCAACGAGGCGCGCCGCCTGACCACGACGCGGCAGCCGCTTTTCCGGACTCCACCGAAAGTGAAAGAACCCGCCGCTGGCGACACCCGGCGCACCCCGCGGCAGGCCGCGAACCCGCGAACCGGGCGCGAATCGGTGCGCTCCGAGGCTGTCCGGTCGAGTCCGAGCCGGGGAGCGGTTCCGCGCGAATCGACCCGCGCGAGCGCAACCGAGCGCCGTGGCGCGCCGGCGACGCCGCGCGACTCAGGAATCCGGCTGCCGGCGCCGGGTCCAGCCCGATTTGCACCTTCGGCGACCCGGACCCGGCCCGCCGCGCGAACCTTTTACTCGACCGAACGGCGCGCCCCGGCCAGCGCCGCCGAAGCGCCGGCGATCTCGTCGGGCAGCATGCCGATCCGGACCCGGGCGATGCCGACGCGCAATGAGGCGCGGCCCGTCACCACCGCGCCGCGCGCCCCGGAGCGCTCGCAGACCTTGCCGTCCCGCTTCGATACGGCGCCGGTGGCGCGCACGAGATCGATGACGTCCGGGGTTGCGAGGCCGGCGGAGCGCTCGCAGTCGGCACCGCGGTCACTGCCGTCGCGCGCCGCGCCGCCGCAGTACCAGCGCCCACCGCGCGACGCCCAGCGCGGCAGCCCACCCCCGAGCGCTCGATCACGCGGTGCGGAAAGTTCGCGGCCGGACCTTACCCCGCGCTCCCGGCGCGAGCGCTGACCGGCTCGGTTCTTTAACCGCAAACCAGTTCACAGTTTCGGGCACCGGCGCTCCGTAGGGTATGCACGTGGTCTTCAGCGACCATTATCGGTGCCCGGTTACCCCGGTCCTTGGAGTACCCCCCTGTTCCCTACCGACCACCCGGGCACCGATTTCTCCCCCCTCCGATGCGCACAGGTGCTCCAGATGCAGCGCCGAGGTATCGCGCAGTCCCAGGATCGAATAGCGCTGGTCCAGTTCCGCGTCAGCGGGTAGCGAATACAGTGATGGCCGGGCGCGGTAGTCGGGACAGAAGCGCTTGATGTTCTCGGTCACGCGCCGCTTGAGCAGGCGATCGTAGTCGTTGACGTTGCGGGCCTCGTCCCAGTAAGGATTGACGTGATCGGCCCAATCGAAAGGACGCTGCTGGACCCAGCGCTCGCCGGTCCACTTCAATATCGGCGGCTTGCCGTCGATCACCCCAGGCTCGAACAGGCTACGGTAAAAACGGTGGCCCTCGAAATTGGCGATCAGGTCGGCGTTGGAGTAGACCCCGGTGGTCAGGCGGCCGAAAATCGCGCGCTCGGTGAATGCCGACCAGCGCGCCGCGGCGGACTCCTCGCCCAGCCGGAGAAAGCGCACGTAGAACTTGCGCCCCTGGGAGAAGAAATGGCCGATCTTGTCCGAACCGACCAGAACCCCGTCGAGCTTGATCGTGACCCCCAGCCCGAACAGGAAGATCGAGCGGCTGGCCCAGGCCGGAATGCCGCGGTAGATGCTGTCGGCGCGCTCGACCCAGATCTTGTCGACCTCCTCGGATTCCAGCGCCCAGCGCTCGAGCCGATCGACCACGGTCGGGCCGCCGAGGCGCTGGTAGATCTCGGCGGTCAGCTTGATCGGATCGTTCCGGTGTCCCCACTCGCCGAGCACGTCGGTCAGCGCCAGGTTGACTTCCCGGTTCAGCACCGCGGTCGAGTCCTCGAGCGGCTGGTCGCGATGGGTGTACTGATCGGTTTCCATCGCCCGCGCGCCGAGCGCGGCCACGGCGAGAACACCGGCCAGCACCCATGACGGGAGGAGGGATCTTGTGCTGCAGACGACAATCATGCGGGGTGACATCGAAACTTGGCCTGATTTTAGCCTAACAGGCGGTATCATGGCCGGCACCGAGATTCGAGGAGACGTGGATGGAGATCGCCAAGAACCGGGTCGTGAGCTTTCACTACGCGCTGCGCGCCGAGGGCAGAGACCTGGAATCCTCGCACGGCAAGGACCCGGTCCGCTACCTGCACGGCGCCGGCAACATCGTCCCGGGGCTCGAGCGGGCGATGGCCGGGCGCCAGGCCGGCGAGAAGTTCTCGGTCACGGTAGCGCCGAAGGACGCTTACGGCGAGCGCAACGAGGGCCTGATGGTGCGGCTTTCGGCCAAACGGCTCGGGGTCAACCCGAAGCGGCTGACCGCGGGCCAGGTGCTCCGGATCACGACCCGGCGCGGCCAGCAGCTGGCCCGGGTGGTCAAGGTCGGTCGGTTCATGGTCGACCTGGACGCCAACCATCCGATGGCCGGGCTGACACTGGAGTTCGACATCGAGATCGTGGACGTACGCGAGGCCGAGCCGGACGAGCTGGCCCACCGCCATGCCCACGGCCCCGGCGGGCATACGCACGGTGCGCCGGAACCGGCGCCGCCGCGCGCTTGATTGCCTTCCCGCGGGTCAGGACTGTGGCGGAATCCGCAGCACCTGCCCCGGGTAGATCTTGTTGGGATCCTTCAGCATCGGCGTGTTGGCGTTGAAGATCACCATGTACTTCGACGCGTTGCCGTAGAGCTTCTTGGCGATCCCGCCGAGGGTGTCGCCCGGCTGCACGGTGTAGGTGTCGGCCTGCCAGTCCCCCGGGGTCGCTTCCGCGCCCTGGGTCGCGGCTTGCGCCGGGGCGCCCGGAGCGGTCGCGGGGCCGCCGGCCGCCGACGCCAGCACCAGCCGGTCGTCGACCGTCTCCACTCCCTTGACGTTGCCGAGGATGGTGATGATCTTCTCCCGGGTGTCCCGATCGGGCGCGGTGCCCTCGACCGTCAGTTGCCCCTGGCTCAGATTGAATTGGTAAGCGCTCGGATCGATGCCGTGATCCCGCAGGTGGTTGGCGAACGACCGGGTCGGCGGTTCGGCCGGCTTGTCGCCGCCGCCGAAAATCGATGCCCCCGCATCCTTGACGAATTTGAACAGTCCCATGATTGCCTCCAAGTTGTCGGTTGCGCGCGCGGACTTCCCGGCGCGTCGCTCTCGCCCTCTGGCGCGCTATCATGCGCAAAAAAGCGCGCCGAGGAAAGCCGGCGCTGTACCGGACCGGGCCCCGGCACCCTGGCTGCAAGTTGGCTGCCGCTTGCGTAGAATATGCGCCCCCTTGAGAACAAGTCGATGACGATGGCTATCTACGAGCAATACGACGTGATCGTGGTCGGTGGCGGACACGCCGGCACCGAGGCCGCGCTCGCCAGCGCGCGCATGGGCGCGTCCACGCTGCTCCTGACCCACAACATCGAGACCGTCGGGCAGATGAGCTGCAACCCCGCCATCGGCGGCATCGGCAAGGGCCACCTGGCGCGCGAGGTCGACGCGCTCGGCGGAGTCATGGCGCGCGCGACCGACCGCGCCGGCATCCAGTGGCGCACCCTCAACGCGAGCAAGGGGCCGGCGGTGCGGGCGCTGCGGGCCCAATGCGACCGGGTTCTGTACCGGGCCGCGGTGCGCCACGCGGTGGAGCACCAGGACCGGCTGCGCCTGTTCCAGCAGGCGGTCGACGACCTGATCGTCGAGGGCGGCCGCTGCGTTGGGGTCGTGACCCAGACCGGGCTTGAGCTCAGGGCCCGCGCGGTGGTGCTGACCGTCGGCACCTTCCTCGGCGGGCGCATCCACGTGGGGTTGAAGAACCACGCCGGCGGGCGCGCCGGCGATCCGCCGGCCAACGCGCTGGCGGCCCGTCTGCGCGAGCTGCCGGTCGCGGTCGGGCGCCTGAAAACCGGCACCCCGCCGCGGATCGACGGGCGCAGCGTCGATTTCTCGCGCCTGACCGAACAACCCGGGGACGTGCCGGCGCCGGTGATGTCGTACCTCGGGAGCCCCGACGAGCGCCCGCGTCAGGTGCCTTGCCACATCGCGCACACCAACGCCCGCACCCACGAGATCATCGCCGGCGCGCTGGACGAATCGCCGATGTACTCGGGCGTCATCGAGGGCGTCGGGCCGCGCTACTGTCCGTCGATCGAGGACAAGGTAACCCGTTTCGCGGAGCGCTCGTCGCACCAGATCTTCGTCGAGCCGGAGGGCCTGGACACCCCGGAGCTGTACCCCAACGGGATCTCGACTTCGCTGCCGTTCGCAACCCAGGTGGCGCTGGTGCGCTCCATCGAGGGCTTCGAGCAGGCGCACCTGACCCGCCCCGGTTACGCGATCGAATACGATTACTTCGATCCGCGTGGGCTTGATTCGAGCCTGCAGACGAAGTACCTGCAAAACCTGTTCTTCGCCGGCCAGATCAACGGCACCACCGGCTACGAGGAGGCCGCGGCCCAGGGCCTGATCGCCGGGCTCAACGCGGTGCGCGCCGCGCGCGGCGAGGAGCCGTGGTGCCCGCGCCGCGACGAGGCCTACGTCGGGGTCCTGATCGACGACCTGATCACCAACGGGGCGCAGGAGCCGTACCGGATGTTCACCAGCCGGGCCGAGTACCGGCTGCTGTTGCGCGAGGACAACGCCGACCTGCGCCTGACCGAGCACGGACGACGGCTCGGCCTGGTGGACGATCGGCGCTGGTCGAGCTGGTGCCGCAAACGCGACGCGATCGAGGCCGAGAAGGCACGCCTGAATGCGACCTGGGTCGGTCCGAACAATGCGCTCGGTGCGGCGCTGGTCGCGGCGACCGGGCTGCCGCTGACCAAGGAAGCGCGCGCGCTGGAGCTTTTGCGCCGGCCGGAGCTCGACTACGCCGCGCTGACCGCGGTGCCCGGACTCGGCCCGGGCGTGGACGATCCGGCGGTGGCGCAGCAGGTCGAGGTGCAGACCAAGTACGCCGGCTACCTGGAGCGCCAGCGCCTCGAGATCGAGCGGGCGCGCCGTCACGAGGAACAGCCGCTGCCACCAGATTTCGACTACGAACGGGTGCGCGGGCTGTCGGCCGAGGTCACCGAGAAGCTCAATCGGGCGCGGCCCGGGTCGATCGGTCAGGCGGCGCGGATTCAGGGGGTGACGCCGGCGGCGATTTCGCTGCTGCTGGTGAGCCTGAAGAAGAAAGGCCTGCTGGGCCGGGTCGCCTAGTGTCCTGTTGGCGACCCGGACAGGACGCTAGAGCCAAAGCGCCGTGAGCAAGCCGGAAACCGTCTCCCCACTGGCACCCGACCGGCTGCGCTGGATCTGCGATCCGAACGAACTGAGGTTCGCATCGACCGCCGACATCGAGCCCATCGCCGGGGTCATCGGCCAGGACCTGGCGCTGGAGGCGCTCGAATTCGGACTCGACTGCAAGGCCCCGGGCCAGAACGTGTTCGTGCGCGGCATCCGCGGCAGCGGACGGCTGACGATGGTCCGGCGCCTGCTGGATCAGATGGCGCCCAAGTGCGAGCGCCAGCTCGACCGCTGCTACGTGCACAATTTTCTGCAGCCCGATCGCCCGCGGCTGATCTCGCTGCCGCCCGGCTCGGCGCGCGAGCTGCGCCGCAGCCTGAAGCGGCTGGCCGACTTCGTGGCCGAGGATCTCGGCGAGGCGATGAACGACCGCCACCTGCAGGCCTCGCGGATGGCGATCCAGGAAGAGTCGCAGCGCCGCATCCGGGAGCTGACGCTGCCGTTCGAGGAATCGCTGCACCGGGAGGGGTTGGCTCTTTTGCAGATCCAGACCCCGCACGGCGGCCAGGCGACCTTGGTGCCCCAGTTCGAGGGCCAGCCGGTGCCGCTGGAGAAGTTCGACGCGCTGGTACGCCAGGGCCGGATCAGCGCCGCCGAGCGCGACGCGGCGCATGAGAAGCTGGAGCAGTTCGCCAAGAAGCTTCCCGAATTCACGCTGGGGATCAGCCGGATCCTGAACGCGACCCGCGAACAGATCGAGCAGTTCAACGAGCGTCACCTGCGGCGCCTGGTCGGCGCCGCGGCGGCCGAGATCAAGGCCGAGTTCGACCAGCCGGAACTGGCCGAATTCCTCGATCAGGTGATCGAGGACGTCGTCGATCACACGCTCCACGGCGCGGCCGCGGACTACAGCCCGCACGTGCGCTATGGACTGAACGTGCTGCTCGAGCACACCGGCGACGACAGCCCGATCGTGCTGGAGGGAAACCCCAGCCTCAACAACCTGCTCGGCACCATCGAGACCCGCTGGGAGGCCGGCGGCCAGATGCGGCCGGACTACCGCTCGGTCCGGGGCGGATCGCTGCTCGCCGCCGACGGAGGGTTCCTGATCCTGGACGCGCACGACGTGCTGGCCGAGCCGGGGGCGTGGCAGGTGCTGATGCGCACGCTCCGCAACGGGATGCTGGAGATCGTCCCGCACGAGCTGTTGCTGCCGTTCCAGGCGACCAGCCTCAAGCCCGAGCCGATACCGGTCAAGATCCGGGTGATCCTGCTCGGCAGCGCCGCGCTCTACTACGCCCTCGACGCGCTCGATTACGACTTCGCCGATCAGTTCAAGGTGCTGTGCGACTTCGACGATTCGATCGCGCGCGCGCCCGAGGCGCTGTATCAGTACGCCGGCGTGCTGGCGCGCATCGCGCGCGAGGAGGGGCTCAAGCACTTCACCCCCTGCGGGGTCGCCGCGCTGGCCGAACACGGCGCCCGGGTGGTCGGTCGCGGCGGGCGCGTCAGCACCCGGTTCGGGCGCATCGCCGACATCGCGCGCGAGGCGGACTGGCTCGCCGGCCGGGAGCCCGCCGAGTTGGTCACCGGCGAGCACGTCCGCGCCGCGGTGCGCCGCACCAAACGGCGGGCCAGCCTGCCGTCGACCCGCTTTCAGTCCCATCTGAAGGACGGCACGGTGCTGGTGCAGACCCGCGGCACCCGAATCGGCCAGGTCAATGGCCTGGCCGTGATCGGCGCCGGCCCGCTGACCTTCGGCTTTCCGGCCCGCATCACCGCCTCGATCGGGGCCGGCAACGCCGGGGTCATCGACATCGAGGGTCTCGCCGCGATGTCGGGGTCGATCCACACCAAGGGATTCCATATCCTCTCGGGCCTGCTGCGACACCTGCTCAAGACCGACCATCCGCTCGCGTTTTCGGCCTCGATCGCGTTCGAGCAGAGCTACGGGGGGATCGACGGCGATTCGGCCTCGGCGGCCGAGATCTGCGCGCTGCTGTCGGCGCTGACCGGGATCCCGCTGGCCCAGAATCTGGCGATCACCGGGGCGGTCGATCAGCACGGCCGGATTCAGGCCATCGGCGGGGTCAACGAGAAGATCGAGGGCTTTTTCGACATCTGCGCGCACTTCGAGCTGGACGGAACCCAGGGGGTGATCATTCCCGAGTCCAATGCCGATGACCTGATGCTGCGCCACGACGTGGTCGAAGCGGGCCGGGAGGGGCGGTTCTTCGTCTACCCGGTGGGGACGATCCGGGAGGCGCTGGAACTGCTCACCGGGGTTGCGGCAGGCGAGTGGGACGGGTCGGACTACCCGCCCGAGTCGATCCTCGGAATCGCGCGCGCGCGCGCACACGAGTACTGGAACGAGACCCGCGCCGCCCCAGGCGCCGTGGTCGAGCCCAGCGACGAGGCGAACCCATCACCGTGAAACCCCAGCCGATGGGAGGATCGAAATGAACCACTCGGATGCCCGATCGAAGGGCTTGCTGGCGGCCGTCCTGGTCTGCGCCGTGGGGGCGCCGGATGCGCTGTTCGCGGCGCGCCCGCGCGCGGCCCCGGCGGCCGGCTTCGAGCAGAAGCTGGAGGCCTGGAACCGGCACCAGGAGCTGGTCGCGGCGTCGCCTTTTCACGGACTGACATGGCGCGCGATCGGACCGGTGGTCCAGGGTGGTCGGGTGGTCGACCTGGAGGTCGCGCCCGATGAGCCGTACACGTTTTATGCGGCTTACGCCTCGGGCGGGCTGTGGCGGACGACCAACAACGGGCATACCTTCGAGCCGCTCAGCGACGAGCAGCCGAGCATCATCATGGGCGATGTCGCGCTCGACCCGAACCGGCCCGAACGCATCTGGGTGGGTACCGGCGAGAACAACTCCTCGCGCTCGTCGTACGGCGGGATGGGGGTGTACCGCTCCGACGACCGCGGCGCCACCTGGCGCTACGTGGGCCTGGGCGATGCCGACCGGATCGGCCGCATCGTGGTCGACCTGCGCAACCCCGAGCGCGTGTTCGTCGCCGCGCTCGGCAAGCTCTACACCCCCGGGGGTGAGCGCGGCGTGTATCTGACCGAGGACGGCGGGACCACCTGGCGCCAGGTCCTCCCGGGCGGCGAGTGGACCGGGTTCGTGGACCTGGTCATGAAGCCGGGCGACCCGGACACGCTGTACGCGGCGGCCTGGGAGCGGCGCCGGCGGCCGTGGGATTTCGTCGAGGGCGGCGAAGGCTCGGCGATCTGGAAATCGACCGACGGCGGCGCCAGTTGGACCCGGCTCGGCGGCGGCTTTCCGGCCGGTGCCGAGGTCGGACGGATCGGCCTGGCCGTGACCCCGGCCGCCCCCGAGGTGCTGTACGTCAGCCTCGATAACCAGCAGGCGCTGCCGGAGGACCAATGGGATCTGGGCGACCGCCCGCTCAACGCCA
>JBFJNB010000027.1:0-11510 GCA_041633655.1 Lysobacterales bacterium
CCAGAACTCATCCGGAAAGCTGATCGGCATCGGGCTAGTATCCTGCTTGGGGAGTTCGTTGACTAGTTGTCCTCGTAAGCCGACTGCTCGAAGCGCGGGGTGCAGATCGCGAGGAACACCAGGTCGTTCTGACCGGTGTTGGTGAGGCGCCGGTTGTCGAGCGCCGGGATCATCACCGCGTCGCCGACCCCGACCTTCTCCGGGGCTCGGTCGCCGACCTCGACCAGGCCCTCGCCCTGGAGGATCAGATAGCGTTCGGTGATCCCGTGCAGTCGGTGCCGGCGGGTGGCGCCGCCGGGCTCGAGGCGCGCCCGCGCGATCGACACGTCGGGGTCGAGCGCGGAGTTCAGCAACTCGACCAGGTAACAGCCCTCGTCGACGAAAAACTCGGAGCTCTCGTCGGGATGCACCACGTACTTGGTCATCTTCGGACTCCCTGCCACGGCTGGCGGCAAGATTAGCACGGCGCCCGGGGCATCCGGGCAGAACTCCAGGCGGCCGCCCCGTCAGCCGTTGGCGGTCTCCATCAGGTCCCGCAGTTCGTTGCGCTTGCGCGCTTCGATCACCATCTCGGCGCCGATCTGCTGCCCCAGCGCGCGGTAGGATTCGAACTGGGTTTCCGAGAAGAACTGATCCGAGGTCGGCTCGTGCGGAAACGCCGGATGCTGCGCCCGGTAGGCGCGCACGTACTCGTTTTCGTTGCCGGTTACCGAGGACTTCAGGTAGATCAGGTAACCGGTCTCGTGCTCACCGTAGTGAATCGTCCCCAGCACCCAGTGGCGCTTGCTCAAGCCCTCGGCGTCCTTGCGCAGTCCCTCGAGGTCGATGTCGATGTCTATCCCCAAGTCGATCCGGGCGTAGCGCGAAAGCTTGACCAGGCCGTCGAAACGCATCGTCGGATCGGCTTCCGCGTCCACCGCGATGATGTACTTGCAGCGCCGCGCCAGGAGCGGATAGATCCCCAAGTTCTCGATGTGGCCGCCGTCGGACACGTTGACGTGCGAGCCGCTGAGGTCGAGGCGACCCAGCGCTTCCTTGACCACGTGCTTGGGGCCGGCGCCGCGCAGCGCCAGCCGGGTCAGCCAGCCGCCCTTGTTCACCCGGATCGGGTTCGGCAGCCAGTAGCCCAGGCGGATGTTCAGAAGCGTCAGGATGAACACCAGCGGCTTGACCGTGGTCGAGCCCATGTTCGGCGCCGCGGCCGCGCCCGAGATCGCCATCGCGGTCCCCAGGTCCAGGTGGCGGTCGTAGGACTCCAGCGCCTCGGTGCGGCTGTAACCGGTGCGCGTGCCGCCGACGAAGCGCTTGCTGAAGATGAAAAAATCGGCGTTGCGCCCGCGCAGGCCCGGGTCCTTGCTCGCCTGCAGGTTCAGCGCGACGTTGATCAGATGGTAGGGCCCGGAAGTGCCGTCGCGGTGCAGCTCTGAAAGCGGCTGCTCGTCGTTGGGCTCGAGCTTGCCGTCGGTGCCCGGTCTGATCAGATAGGCCTGGCTCAGCCGGTCCCGGTAGAAGCCGTGGATCGAGGTGATGTTGACGTCCAGGAACAGGTGGTTGAACACCAGCAGCGCGAAGAAAAAAGCGAAGAAGTAGTAATCCGGCAGCCCGTCGAACAGCCCCAGGCCGGCCCCCTGCACCTTCAGCGAGGTGCGCGAAAAGCGACGGACCGTATAGCCGGGCTGGTCGCAGCCGGTCGCATCGGATGCGAAGTGAATCCGCCACACCGGGGAGGTGACCGGCTCGCCCAGGCCCAGCGGCGGGCGCCACTCGGCGGCCGGGTCGAGCACGCAGACCACCGCCGCGGCCACCTGCGCCTCGGATGCGAGCACGTCGCGCTCGATGAGCACGTCTTTGAGGCCGTGGATCAGCCCGGGCCGCGCAGGAGCGTTGGCGAATTCCGGGTCGTTCAGGCACGGACCATTGCACTCGGCCGCCCGCGTCAGCCCCGGGACGCCTTCCTCGTCGCCGTAGGCAACCGGAATGAACGGCGAATCCACCTGCCACAGGCACAACAGCAGATAGGTCCCGAAGATGATCGCCGGGCCGACCAGCCCGATCGTGTACAACAGCAGTTGGCCGCGCAGTCTGGAGACGTTCTGGGAACCCTTGCCGGCCAGCAGGAACAGGATCGAGATCAGCGCGACCGGGACCGCGATCTCCCAGGACTTGAACGGGTTCAGTTGCAGATCGGCAATCAGATGCGCGACCCAATCGTCCCAGTTGGTCTCGATCGCCAGGCGCACCAGCTCCAGCACCGGCACCATGAGCGCGACGATGATCGCCAGCAGCAGCGGCACCGTCAGCATCAGTTCGTAGCGGTTGCGAACGGTCCAGCCGAACCAGCTTCGAAGCGCGCGCGAGACGAACGGAAACGCGATCGCCAGCAGCAGGAACAGCGCGAGCAGCGGCGGGATCGCACGCGGCAGCAGGTCCCAGTACGGCCCGCCGAACTCGTAGGCAACCTCGGTCAGGAACACCGCGGCCATGATGAACGGCAGGAACAGAAAGAAGTTCAGCACGATCCCGCGCAGCAGCAGATTCGGCAGCCGCAGCCGGGACAGGAGCCCGCCGGGACTCAGGTAGTTGCTCGAGTTGCGCAGGTGGGTCAGCGCCGGCGGTTCCTCGGCGCCGGGAACCTGCTCCAGCGGAAACGATCCCTTGTCCGGTTTGGCCGAGGGCTCGTTCAGAAGCGAGCTCAGGCACGAGCCGATGAAGCCGCCGCCCGAGACGGTCGATAGGTAATCCACCGATCGCAGCAGGTTGGCGTCGGCCAGCGCCTGGACGACCCCGAGCGAGAACGTCGCCGAGCGGATCCCGCCGCCGGACAGCGCCAGCCCGACCAGGCGCTGGTCCACCGAGCCCGGCTGGTTCAGGCGGCTGGTATCGATCCCGAGTTCGGCGCGCCGCCGCCTGAGTTCCTCCAGTTCGGCCGGCAACACCTCGGCGGTGAACTGGTCGTGGCTGCGCTCGCTCACCGATTCACTCCGCGACCTCGAGCGCGTGGTTGAGCGCCGCGCGCGCCAGCAGCCGGGTCGAATCCAGGGTCGGCAGCGGTGACCGGGTCGGGTCGATCAACAGCGGGATCTCGGTGCAGCCCATGACCACCGCATCGCAGCCGCGCCCGCTCAAGCCCGAGAACACCCGCTCGAAATAGGCCCGCGACTCGGGCCGGATCACGCCCTTGACCAGCTCGTCGAAGATGATCCGGTTGATTTCGTCGCGCTCCTCGGGTTTGGGAATCTCGTACTCCAGGCCGTGCGCTTCCAGCACCGGTGGGTAGACCGGGCCGGTCATCAGGTAGCGGGTGCCGGTGATGCCGAGCTTGCGAAATCCGCGCGCCCGCGCCGCCGCGGCGACCGTTTCGGCGATGTGCAGCCACGGGATCGGCGAGCGCTCCGTGGCCGCCGCGAAAGCCTGGTGGATCGTGTTGTCCGGGCAGATCGCGAACTCGGCCCCGATTTGCGCGAGCTTCTGAGCCGACCCCAGCATCAGCTCGGCAACCCCCATCCAGTCGTCGGCGCGGATCGCCTCCATGTACGCGGCCAGCGGATAGGTGTGCATGCTGATCTCGGGGTGGTCGTGCTCGCCCATCAGCGCTTCGGCCTCGAGGCAGATGGTTCGATAGCACAGCGCCGCGCCCTCCGCGCTGCACGCGACGATGCCGATATGGCGCGCCGGGGTTGTTGCCATGACCTTAAGTGATCACATCCGGGCGGTCGCGCCCGGTCAGCGCCCGGATCGAGGCAACCGCGTCGGCCAGCGCGATCAATCCGGACAGCGCCTGCTGCGCCTCGAGGTCGTGGTTCCCACCGGGCGGCTCGTAGCGCTCCAGGTAGACCCGCAGCGTCGCGCCCGCGGTGCCGGTGCCGGACTTGCGGAACACCACTCGGGAGCCGTCCTCGAGGCCCAGGCGCAGACCCTGGCCCTCGGTGAAGCTCGAATCCACCGGGTCGCGATAGCTGAAGTCGTCGGCGTAGGCGACCCGCACGCCGCCCAATTCGCTCCCGCGCAGGCCGGCGAGCTTGTCCTTCAGCCTGCCCATCAGGGTTGCGACCCGTTCGACCTCGATCGCCTCGTAATCGTGGCGGGTGTAATAATCGCGCCCGAACCGGCGCCAGTGCGCCCGCACGGTGTCCGCGACCGAGCCGCCGCTGACGGCCAGGATGTTGAGCCAGTAGAGCACCGCCCAAACGCCGTCCTTTTCCCGGACGTGGTTGGAGCCGGTGCCGAAGCTCTCCTCGCCGCACAGCGTGATCCGCCCGGCGTCGAGCAGGTTGCCGAAGAACTTCCAGCCGGTCGGGGTCTCGTAGCAGTCGATCCCGAGCGCCTCGGCCACCCGGTCCACCGCGCGGCTGGTCGGCATCGAGCGGGCCACACCGGCCAGGCCCTCGCGGTACCCCGGCACCGCGGTGGCGTTGGCCGCGAGCACCGCCAGGCTGTCCGACGGGGTCACGAAGAAGCGCGGTCCCAGGATCATGTTGCGATCACCGTCACCGTCGGACGCGGCGCCGAAGTCCGGGGGATCGTCCGCCTCCAGCAGCGCGACCAGTTCTCGTGCATGCGCCAGGTTCGGATCCGGGTGACCGCCGCCGAAGTCCTCCCGCGGGATTCCGTTGAGGACGGTGCCGGCGGGTGCCCCGAGCATGCGTTCGAAGATCTCGTGCGCGTACGGACCGGCGACCGCGTGCATCGCGTCGAAGCGGAACTGGAATCCCCCGGCGATCAGCGCGCGGAGGCGGTCGAAATCGAACAGCTTTGTCATCAGCGCGGCGTAGTCCTCGACCGGGTCGACGATCTCGACCGCCATCCGGCCGAGCGCGGGGCCGGGGCCCAGGCTGTCGAGGTCCACGTCGTCGGCATCGACGATGGAGTAACGATCGATCTCGCGGCTGCGCGCATAGATGCGCTCGGTCAGCGCCTCCGGCGCCGGCCCGCCGTTGGCCGCGTTGTACTTGATCCCGAAATCGCCGTGCGGTCCGCCCGGGTTGTGGCTGGCCGACAGGATGATGCCGCCGAAGGCCTGCCGCGCCCGGATCACGCACGACACCGCCGGGGTCGACAGGATCCCGCCGCGCCCAATCAGCGCCCGGCCGAAGCCCGCCGCCGCGGCCATCCTGAGAATCACCTGGATCGCCTCCCGGTTGTAATAGCGCCCGTCGCCGCCGACGACCAGGGTCTTGCCCTCGACCGCGCCGAGGCAGTCGAAGATGGCCTGCACGAAGTTCTCCAGGTAGCCGGGCTGGCGGAACACGTCCACCTTCTTGCGCAGGCCCGAGGTTCCCGGGCGCTGGTCGGCGAACGGCGTGCTGGAAACGGTGCGAACCCGCCCGCGGCGCGCTGAATCGGAATCCACTCGACGTCCCCTCATGCGATCACGGTACTGTAATCGACCGCCGGGGATGCGGCAATCGACCGATTTTGGTCGGTTTGCCCGTCTCACTCCACGAGGGGCTGAACCGAACCCCGTGATCATTCGCGAACGAGGCCCGCTTCGAAGCCCTGCCGTTGCATGTCTTGAGAGGAAGAGGAGTTGGATATGAACATTCGTACCAAACAGCACCCGGCGGTTTCGGCGCTGGCGCTGGCGATCACCGGGGGGCTGTCGTTGCCCGCGATCGCCGGAGACGGCGAAGTGCTCGAGTTCGACGAACTCAAGGTCCTGATCGAGATCAACGCCACCGACGGCGACGTCGGGTTCCACGCGCTGGCCGATGCCGGTGCCTGGTGGTGGTTGCGCCTCGACGACCCGAACTTTTCGAAACTGCTGGTCGTCCGCGCGGTCAACGCCCTGCGCACCCAGGGGCTAACCGAGAAATTCTTCGAGAGCTCCGAACCGCTGTGCGAGGAGGACGAGGAAGAGCCGGACGAGCGGGTCCAGACGCTGGCCGAGTTCCTCGCGCTGTTCCCAGCAGGACCCTACCTGTTCCGGGCCGCCGACGAGGAGGACAACTGGTACCGCGGCACCACCGAGCTGACCTACAACATCCCGGCCGCGCCCGACATCTCGCTCACCGACGAGATGGAATTCGACGGCGCCGAGGACGTGGTCATCATGTGGGAGCCTGGCGATGACCTGGGTGAGGCCTGCCACGATCAGGGGCTGGTCGACGACGGCACGATCGCCGATCCGGCCGAGGTCGAGATCGTCGGTTGGGAGGTCGTGGTCGAGGTCGACGACGACGAGGCCCCGGATCGCACCTACACCGCGCAGGTGCCCGCGGAGCAGACGATGGTCTCGGTGCCGGAGGACTTCCTCCAACAGTTCCTCGCGCTGGGCTTCACCGAGTTCAAGTTCGAGGTCGGTGCGATCGAAGAAAGCGGCAACCAGACCTTCTCCGAGGGCGGCTTCGAGGTCGCCGGGGTGGACGGCGAACAATAACGATCGGGAGCGGGGATTTCAGGCCGGGGCGCGTTAGGCGCCCCGGCTTTTTCTGGTTGACGCTCAGTCGTCGCGCGCGGTTCGCAGCTCCTCGATGCGATCCTTGATCCGCGCCAGGATCCCCATCAGCGCGTCGTCGTCCTCGGGACCCAGGTCGTCGAAGATCTGATCCAGGATGCGCTGGTACTCGGCCTCCATCCGCGCCACCAACTGCTTGCCCTTGGGGGTCAGGGTCACGCAGAACGAGCGCCGGTCGGTCGGGGTGGGGCGGCGCTCGATGTAGCCGTCCTCGCTCAGCCGCTCCGCGATTCCGGTCACATTGCCCTTGGTCACCATCAGCCACTGCGACAGCTCGCTCATCGTCAGGCCCTCGGGCACCCGGTTGAGCGCCGACATCAGCTCGAACCGCGGCAGGGTCATGTCGAACTTGTCCCTCAGCGCGTAGCGGATCTCGGACTCCACCAGCCGGGTGCAGTCGGTCAGGCGCAGCCACGAGCGCACGCCTTCCTGCTCGGCGGGAATGTGGCGCAGCTTGGTCGTCAGGACTTCGAGCTTGTTGCCGCTCATCGGGTCAGTTTAAAGTTAAATCATCGTGATGAGAATGGTCCTCTCCGTCCTGGCCGTGCTGCTCGCGGCCCCCGGCGCCGGCGCCGACACGCTGGAGGAGGTCCGCGCGCGGGGCTTCCTGCGCTGCGGCGTGATCGAGGGCAGTCCCGGCTTCTCGACCGTGGATGAGTCCGGTGAGCGGGTCGGCTTCGACATCGATCACTGCAAGACGATCTCGGCGGCGGTTTTCGGCCGGATCAGCATCCGCTACGTGCCGATCACCCCGCACACGGTGTTCACGCTGCTGGCCTCGGGCGGGCTGGACATCTTCCCTGGTGGTGCCACCTGGACCTTTACCCGCGACGCTTCCCTGGGCCTGGATTTCACCGGCGTGTATCTCTATGCCGGGCAGGGCTTTGTGGTGCGCGCCGACTCGGGCGTGGCGCGGGTCGAGGACCTGGATGGGGCAACCATCTGCATTGCCCAGGGCACGACGCTCGAGCAGAACCTGGCGGACTGGTTCGACGCCCGGGGCCTCGAGTACGTTGCGCTGACCTTCGCCGACGTCGACAAGGGCCTGCAGGCCTATCGCAGCCGGCGCTGCGACGCGTTTACCAACGAGCAGATCTCGACCGCGGGGAGGATCCACAACTGGCCGGACCGGAACGACCACCTGATCCTGGATCAGGTGATCTCCAAGGAACCGATGGCGGCGCTGGTGCGCCAGGGGGACGCGCGCTGGCGCGATATCGCGCTGTGGTCGTTCAACGCCAGGGTCGCGGCCGAGGAGTTGGGCGTAAACCAGGCCAACGTGGAGCGGATGCGGGCCACCTCGCAGGACGCCGAGGTCCGGCGCCTGCTCGGAGTCGAGGGCAGCTTCGGCGCGGCGCTGGGCTTGAGCGACGACTGGGCCTACCAGGTCATCCGCCTGGTCGGCAACTACGCCGATCTGTGGCAGCGCCACTTCGCGCCGCTGGGCCTGCCCCGCGGGCTGAACGCGACCTGGAAGGACGGCGGCCTGCATTCGGCGCTGCCGTTTCGCTGAGTCGTGGCGAACGCGACGACGCGACCGCTCGGCCAACGGCTGATTCTGCCGGCACTGATCCTGGCCGCGGTCGTTGGCCTCCTTTGGCTGATCGTCGCCGCCACCCAGGCCAATCTGGAGCGCCTCGGGGTAGACCCGGGCATCGACTTCCTGTTCCGGCGCGCCGGCTTCGAGATCGGCCAGAAGCTGATTCCGTACAGCGCCAACTCGACCGTGCTGGCGGCATTCGCGGTGGCGCTGGTCAACACCATGGTGCTGGGTTTTGCCGCGATCGCCGGGGCGAGCCTGATTGGGGTGCTGATCGGCGCGGCGCGCCTGTCGCGCAACTGGCTGCTCGCGCGGCTGGGCGCGGTTTACGTCGAGACCTTCCGCAACGTACCGGCACTGCTGCAGGTGTTCTTCTGGTACTACGTGGTGCTGAGTTCGCTGCCGCTGGCGCGCGACTCGTATCAGTGGTTCGGGCTCGCGTATCTGAACAACCGGGGCCTGTTCGTGCCGGCGCCCGAGGGCGCGGTGAGCGGGCTGTTGCTGGCTCTGCTGGCCGGGTTCATCGGCGCGTTCGCCCTCGGTCGCGCGCTCAAGCACCGGCGCGAGGCGACCGGCCGCGGCTGGCCCGCGTGGCCGTTCGTGCTCGCGGTCGGGATCGGGGTCCCGGCGCTGGTCGCCTGGATGCTCGGCGATGCGCTGCGCTGGGAGGTGCCGCGGCTGGGCCGGTTCGGCTACCACGGCGGTTTCGTGCTGATGCCGGAGTTCCTGGCGCTCGCGGTCGGGCTGTCGGCGTATCACGCCGCGTACGTGGCCGAGATCGTTCGCTCCGGATTCAACGCGGTCGATCGCGGGCAGCGCGAAGCGGCGCAGGCGCTGGGCCTGTCCGGCGCCGCAACGTTTCGCCTGGTGCTGCTGCCGCAGGCGATGCGCGCGATCGTGCCACCGCTGACGACGGTTTATCTGAACCTGTTCAAGGGCACCTCGCTGGCCGCCGCGATCGCCTATCCGGAGGTGGTGTCGGTGATGGTCGGCACGGTCAACAACCTGGTCGGGCAGCCGGTGGTGATCATGGGCCTGACCCTGCTGGTGTACGTGACGTTCTCGCTCGCGATCGCGGCCGGCATGAACTGGTACAACCGGCGCCTGGCGGTGCGCGGGTCGTGACCGCACCGGCCCGCTGGAGGGGCGCGCGGCGGTGGCTCGCCGAGAACCTGTTCTCGAGCCCGCTGAACGCGCTGATCACGGTTGCCGCGCTGGCCGTGGCGGTCGCCCTCGGGGCGGTGCTGATCGAATGGCTGCTGCTCGATGCGCACTGGCGCGGCGCTTCGCCCGCGGACTGCCCCGACAAGAATGCCGCCTGCTGGCCGTTCGTGCGCGCGCGGCTGGATCAGTTCATCTACGGCCTGTACCCGGTCGCCGAGCGCTGGCGGCTGAACCTGGGGGTAGCGTTGGGGCTGGCGCTGGCTGCGCCGCTTTGGTTCCGGGTGCTGCCGGTCTGGTACCCGGCGCTGGTGGTGCTGGGGTGGGCCGCGATCGGCAAGCTGCTGTTCCTGGGCGGCTGGTTCGGGCTCGCCTACGTTGGCACCGCCGACTGGGGCGGGTTTTTCCTGACCGTGGTTGCGGTCACGTTCGTGCTGGTCTGCTCGCTGCCGCTCGGGCTGGCGCTGGCGCTCGGGCGGCGCTCGGCCTCGCCGCTGATCCGGACCTTGAGCGCGGCCTGGGTCGAGGGGTGGCGCAGCGTGCCGGTACTGGTGGTGCTGTTCGTTGCGATCGTGATGTTCCCGCTGTTCATGCCGCCGCAGTGGGAGATCGACAAGCTGCTGCGGGCGCTGCTGGCGCTGACGGTGCTGATGTCCGCGTACCTGGCCGAGGCTTTCCGCGGCGCGCTGCAGGCGATACCGACCGGCCAGGTCGAGGCCGCCCGCGCGCTGGGGCTCAACTACTGGCAGACGACGTTCCGGGTAGTGCTGCCGCAGGCGATCCCGATCGCGCTGCCGCAGGTGACCAGCAATTTCATCGGCCTGACCAAGGAGACCACGGTGCTGCTGGTGATCGGACTGTATGACCTGCTGGGGATGGTCCAGAACGCGGCCGCCGATCCGGCCTGGTACGGCCCGGGGACGCTCGCCACCGGGTACTTCTTCGCCGGCGCGTTTTTCTGGATCCTGTGCTTTTCGATCTCGCGGGCCAGCGCCCGCCTGGAGCGTCGGCTGATGCGGCGCGGGCTCAACCAGGTGCGATAATGGTCCGATGAGCAGCAAAAGACCGCAGCCGGCGCCGGGCGTGGCCGCGCCCCGACCGCTTCCGGGCATTCTCGAGCTGGCGCCCTACCGGCAGGGCGCATCGGAAATCGCCGGACGGGCGGCGCCGATCAAGCTGTCCAGCAACGAATCCGCGCTCGGGCCCAGCCCGGCGGCGCTGGAGGCCTATCACGCGGCCGCCCGCGCGCTGAACCGCTATCCGGACGGCAGCCAGCGCGAGTTGCGCGCGGCCATCGCCGAAGTTCACGGCCTCGACCCGGGGCGCATCTTTTGCGGCAACGGCTCGGCCGAGCTGATCGGGCTTTTGATCAAGACCTTCGTCGGACCCGGCGACGAGCTGCTGCTGCCGCAGAGCCACTTCGAGATGTGCCCGATCTACGGCAAGGCGCAGGGCGCGCGGATCGTGCTCGCCCCCGACGCGGGCGACAAGGTCGGGGTCGATGCGCTGCTGGCCGCGATCACCCCGCGCACCCGGCTGATCGCGGTGGCCAATCCGAGCAACCCGACCGGCACCTATCTCGCACGCGACGAGGTCGAGCGCCTGCACGCCGGCGTGCCGGCCGAGGTCGTGCTGCTGCTCGATGGCGCTTACGCCGAGTTCGTGACCGGCGAGGACTACGACCCCGGTACGGGGCTGGTCGAGCGCACGACCAACGCGGTCATGACGCGCACGTTCTCCAAGGCCTACGGCCTGGCGGGGCTGCGCATCGGCTGGGCCTATGCGCCGCCGGGAATCGCCGAGGTGGTGCAGCGGATACGGGTGCCGTTCAACGCCAGCTCCGCGGCGATGGCGGCGGCCGCGGCGGCGGTCCGCGACGCGGATTACCTCGCCGGGGTGCGTGCGCACAACCGGCGCTGGCTGGATCGGATCGGGGAGCGGCTGCGCGCGCTGGGTCTCCCGGTCAGCGACAGCTCGGCCAATTTCTATCTGATCGATTTCTCGGCTTTGCCCGGCCGCTCGGCGGCCGCCGCGGATGCGTTCCTCAAGGCGCGCGGGATCCTGGCGCGGCCAGCGGCGGCGGGGTGCGCGCGGGAGGTGCTGCGGATTACGGTCGGAACCGACGCCGAGAACGAGGCGGTCCTCGACGCGCTGAGCGACTACGTGAGCGGGCGGGAGTGAAGGCCGAGTCATTGAAAATGCTCATCGGTGACCGTCGGGCGGCGGCGGCCGACGGGGCCACCTCCGAGATTGTCGACCCCTCGACCGGAGCGGTTATCGCGCACGCGCCGGCCGCCGGCGCGCGTGACGTCGGCGCGGCGGTTTCCGCGGCGCGGGCCGCGTTCGACGACAAGC
>JBFJNB010000028.1:0-11509 GCA_041633655.1 Lysobacterales bacterium
ACGCGCGAAACTGGGTTGTTTCCGATCAGGGGAATCCGCGGTGCCGGCACCCGCAGCGCGCGCACGCGCTTCCGAACGCTCATGACATGCTCCACGGGCCCGAGGGAGGGGCCGAACGCGCGGATCATACGCGCGCCGGGGGGCGGAATCCATATGCCTTGGGCAACCGAGCAAGTGCGGGGCGAACCTTCGCGTTGTGCGTCGGTGGCCGGGACTTTCGGGATTGTAAAAGTCCGTTAACGGGTGGGTCGTGGTGTTGACTGCGGCCAGCGCGGTGCTACATTGCACGCGACGCACTCCTAGCGCAACCGACTCTCTGCGGCCACCATTCCGGTGGCCGTTGCTTTAAGGGCCGGTCGTCGAAGGGTCCGATATCGGGTGCTTTGATGAACCACGGTCATAAAACCTTCCAGCTCAACGTTTCTGTGATGGCTCTTGCTCTGGTCTTCGCCGGCGGCCAGACCATTGCCGCCACCCCGCCGCTCGTGAACGCCCCGCCGCTCAATCGGGGCGCGAACCTGGTGACCAACGGGTCGTTCGAGGAAGGTCACCCGGGCGTGGTAAGCGGCCCGGCGGGCAGCCCCTCGCCGGACTCGGTGTACTGGGCGCTGGTGGCTGGCGGCCCGCACAACCCGGCCAACCGGGGAAATCTGGCGCTGTTTCCGCTCGAAGTCGAGATGACCCCGCCCGGATGGTCCGGATCCGGCGGCACCGGCAACTACGCCGAGTGGAGCAGCCAGTGGCCGGACATGCCGCAGGCGGGGATCGGCCCGACCGGGCCGGCCTTCAGCACCGCGCCGATCCACGGGCGCTACTCGATCTACTTCGGCAACTACTACATGACCAGCATGAACGTGCCGCGCAACGGTATCTTCGTGACGCCCGACGGTGAGTGGCAGTTTCACGACAGCCTCGGCGCGCGGGTCGATCCGGTCATCGTCCCGGGCCAGCAGTTCCTGACCACGCTTCCGGCGAGCAGCTTTCGGCCCGAGGTCCGGCTGGGCCAGACGGTGACCGAGCTCTGCCCGGGGGCGGTCTATCGGCTGAGCTTCACCGTGTTCGGCGAATACGGACATCCGGAGGCGCACGCCGCGCTGGGCCCCCTGGCCACCGACGGGTTCTTCGGGCTCGAGATCTCCGGTTACAGCCTGCTGTATCTGAACGTCCCGGCCGGCACCGGATTGGGCCCGACCGGCGCCCCGAGCCCGTTCGGCGCCGAAAGCGAGCACACCTACACGATCGAGTTCGTCGCGTTGGACGACTTCGTCGACCTGACGTTCATCAACTGGGGCCATTTCAACCGGCGCACCTTGCTTGGCGGCATACCGTACCCCGGCGTTTCACCGATGAGACAGACCACCGAGGTCGTGCTCGACGACGTGATCATGAACGGGGCGGCCGTGTGCCAGAACGGGACCGGAACGCCCGGTTATTGGAAGAACCACCCCGAGGCCTGGCCGTTCGACGTGATCACGATCGGCGGGATCGACTACCCGCGCGCGCGAGCCATCGCGCTGATGAACCGCCCCGCTGGGGGCGACGTCACCTACACTCTGTTTCGGTCCCTGGTTGCCGCGATCCTGAACGAGCTAGTGGGCAACAACGTGAGCTGCGTGGCCGCCACCATCGACCAGGCCGATGCCTGGATGGCGCTGTACCCGCCCGGCAGCGGGGTAAAGGCCGGCGGCCGCACCAGCCCGTGGCGGACCGGCGAGCCGCTGAACAGCCGGCTCGATGCCTACAACAACGGCCTGCTGTGCGCGCCGCACCGGATCTAGCGTCCCTGTTTGGGATGTTCGTATCAGGGCTCTCGCTCGGCTAGCATGGGCTGAACTTCCCTGGCGCCGGGGAGCCGAAATGGGGCTTATCGGACCAAACACCGGGGCTGGCTGGCTGCCATCGCGCGGTCTGCTGCTCGTCGTCGCACTGTCCGCGCTCGGTGCCTGCGCCCGCGTGCCGCCGACGTCGAGCGCCGGGCTCAAGCCCTGCCACATCGTCTACGACGCCGGCAGCAGCGGCACCCGTTTGTACATCTACGCACGCGAGGGCGAGGCCTGGATCGAGCATGCCGGGCCGACGACCGATGCGCTGGCCGATCCGGTGCGCCAGCATCGGGGCAAGACCTGGGACGACGCCGGCGCGGTGGTCGGCGCGATCGTCGGGGCGCTCGACGGGATCCAGCAGGACGGCCCGCCGGACGAGGATGGCAAGCCCGAATGGCCGGCTTTTCGATGGGAAACGCAGTGCATGCTGGAGTCGGCGAGCGTCTACGCCACCGCCGGCATGCGCCTGGCGGAATACCAGGATCGCTCGCGCAGCACCGAGCTGTGGCGGGAGCTCAACCGCCGGCTCAAAGCCCGACTCGGCGCTTCGGTGCCGGTCCAAACGCGCACCCTGACCGGCTTCGAGGAGGGCCTGTTTGCGTGGCTGGCGGCGCGCGATGACCGGCCCGGCGACCGCGTCGGCATCGTCGAATTGGGGGGCGCCTCGTCGCAGATCACGTTCCAGTGCGCTGGTTGCGATCCCGCCAACGACGCGGTCCGAACGATTTCGATCGGCGGCAGGAAGATCCGCATCTACAGCTACTCGTTTCTCGGCGCGGGCCAGGACGAGGCAGCCGTGGTGTACGGGGTTCCCGGCGCGTGCGCCTGGGGAATCGGAGTGCGGCATTCCGACTGGCAGGAAAGCGACTGCGCCGCCGAGATCCCGGTCCGGGACATCCACGGCATCCACGACCCCTACGACTTCGACGACCGCGGCCGCTTCATTCATGCCACCGTTCCGGTGGACCGGGCGGACGTGGACGAATGGCTGCTGACCGGCGCCTTCACCTACATGAAGCCGAGCGACGTCGATGAGTACTGCCGGGACAAGGTGGACTCCTACTACGGCAAGAACGCCTGCTTCGTTTCGGTTTATCGGCGCAAGTGGCTTGGGGAGCTGGGCGTGCCAGTGACGTCCGAGGCGCTGGACGTCAAATGGACTTACGGGGCGGTGCTGTGCGCGGACGACGACTGCCTCGGCGGCGCACCGCCACCGGCGTGCCGCTGGTCGCCGCAGGGCTGCCTCTCCCAAACAGGACGCTAACTTCCGCGCTAGGTTCTAGAGCTTGAATCCAGCAGGATCGGGTAGGTTGATGTCCGGCGGGCGGTCGCCGCACCAGTAGCCGGGCCGCGGCTCGCGCGGGCCGCCGTAAAGATCGAGCACCTGCTGCGACCAGTAAAGCGCGGCCAGCAACGCGTCGCTGGATCGCTTCGATGTCGTTCCAGCATCCTCGAATTCGCTCATTGGCGGCTGGCCAGCGCCGCGCCGGCGCCGATCATCACAGTGCCGGTGCCGCGGTTCAGCAGGCGGACCGCGCCTCGGGAGCGGAACAGACGACGCGCCCGCGCCGCGGCGACGACGTAGACGAAGTTGACCGCAACCAGGCCCGCGGCGACGACCGCGGCAACCAGTGCGACGTCGGCGCCGGTCAGCGAGGCCACGTCGACGAAGGTGGGGACGATGGCGCCGAAGAACAGGATCGGCTTTGGATTGGCGAGATTCACCAGCGCGCCTTCGGCCAGCGCGCGGGCACTCGAACGCCGGTCCACACGCGCTTCGGCCGGCGGCACCGGCTCGGCGCGCCACAACGCGATCCCGAGCCACACCAGATACCCCGCTCCCAGCCATTTGACCGCAACGAACAAATCGCCCAGCAGCTCAGCCACGTAGCTCAGACCGTACACCGCCAGCAGCAGGTACAGGACATCGATCAGCACGCAACCGATCAGAAACGCCAGGCCGGGTCCAGGGCCGGCGGCCAGCGTGCGCGCGACGATTGCGAGCACCGCCGGGCCTGGCGAGGCCGCGAACACCGCGACCGCCAGCGCCAGCGTGACCAGCGACTCGGGCGTCATCGCTCACTCCTTCAAGATCTTGGAACCCCGGCGATTATGCGGGCCGACGTTCGGGTGTACATTTTGCGCCGTCATGACTTGCGTTTCTGACGGCCCTGTTCCGGTCGCACCAGGTCGTCGTATTCGCTCCAGCGCCACTCATCGGTTACCGACAAGTCGTTTTCCTCGGCGATGGCCGCGATGACCCGGCGCGGTCCCTCGATGCTGCCCTCGGTCCAGTTGTCCCATTCGAGCGTGAGCCGGGTCCGTCCGCGGCGCAGCCGGATGCGCCCGTAGTCGATCCAGGCGTCGTGCCCGGAGTACTCCGATCGCTTGCGCCAGCCGGAGGCGATCAGGTGGCGTACAAGCTGATTGAACCGTTCCGTTGGGATGTCCTTGATCGTCGCCAGCCGGAGTATCCGAAAGCGAAGTTTGGAAAGCCCCCGCAGTAATCTGGCCAGCCAGCGCACGGCCTAATTGTAACCCGCGGCGAGCCCGCAAGCTGATCCAGGTCAACAGCCGACCCGCGGTGACGGTCTACGCTGGCCGGGTAGGGCCCAGGCCTTCACAGGAGAACAGATAATGAACCCGGTGCTCAACGTTGAATTCGCGCCCCAGGACTGGGTCAGCCTGGCGGCCAAACTCAAGACCGATCCGAGCCTGCGCGAGAGACTCCATCGAGACCCGATCGGCTATCTGCGCTCGATTGGGGTTCAGATCGACGATCCCTTCAGGCAGGTGGTGGAACGTCAACTCATGGTGGTGACGCACGGCGGCTCGACGCCGGATGCAGGCCAGCCGCCCGAGGGCAGCTTCGTTTTCACCGCCACTCCGTGGGGCCTGGTACTGGTCATCAACGAAGACGGGATGCAGTGGCTGAAGAATGCCTCGGCCGAGAGGATCGGTGCGGCGATCGGCGCCGCACTGAGCGTGCTGGCGGCATCATCGACCGACCCGCTGATCGCCGCGCTGGTGCTGATCGCGACCGTCTGGTGCGCGACTCAGGCGGTCTGGATCCTGGCCGAATACGGGATGATGGTCGCGATGGACGAGGCCCACCACAAGGGAGTCTATCTGACCTGGACCTGGATCGGGCTGGCGCTGACCTGCTACGTGCCGTTCCCGACCCCGATCACCTGATCGCCACACAACTTCGTCCGCGGCGGTTACGGTATTATGAGGAAACGCGCCGTGACGGCACCCCGAAAGAGCCACGAGACGATGATATCCATAACGACATCCCTGCTCGCTGTGATGGTTTCGCTGGCGAACGCCGCCCCCGGCAAAAACCTCACGGCCGATCACCTGGAAACCTGGCTGAAGGGTTACGAGGAAGCCTGGGAGACGCTCGATCCCGACAAGGCCGCGGCGCTGTTCACCGCGGACGCAACCTACCGGGACGATCCTTACAAGGAACCCCACCGGGGGCGCGAGGGCATTCGTGAGTACTGGTCCACGGTAACCGCGGATCAAAAGGACGTCGATTTCACCTTCCAGGTGCTGGCCGTCACCCGTTCTACCGGGATCGCGCACTGGCACGCGGAGTTTTCTTCACGCGCCAATGGAGCCGGCATCACGCTGGACGGGATCTTCGTGCTGGAGTTCGATGCGCAAGGATTGTGCCGAAGCCTGAAGGAATGGTGGCACCTGAAGATCGACCCCGCAACAGAGCTCGAGAACTGACTGCGCTCTTCCCGTTAGCGGCCGCTCCGATCCCGTCGATCATTCTTCTGCATCGGGGCGGCTATCGACCAACTGTTCGAGATCGGCCAAGTCTTGATTTCTGCCCAGCGCCCTTTTATTCGCCACCAGATCCTCCAGCGAAATAATTGGGAGCTCCAGACCATTGAGCCTTAACAACTGCCTTCGGCTCCAACATTCTTCGAACTGCAAGCCGGTCAGCGAAGTCAGCAGGTCTATCCGCGCCGGCGGTTGGCCAAGCTGAATGACGTACCCCGGCTCAAGAAAATCTTCCACACCAATTCCCAATGAGTCGAAGCCGAAATCGTTGATGGCGAGGACGATTCGGGAAGCGTTTTCGGCGCTGGTGAGCACCCAGATATCCAAATCTTTGGTGTACCTGGGGTGACCGTGATAAGCGAGCGAATAACCTCCGACGATCAGGAATCGGACTTTATGTTTGTTTAACGACTCGACAAACTCTTTGAAGTCGCGGTTCAGCACCGTGTCGCCATTGATGATATTCCTGTCGGATCAACTGAAGCGCCAGCAGACGCTCTTCCGCGGGCCTCCCGAGCCAATAGGTTACGCTACGAGGCTCGCTCCCCAAACGATATTTCTTGGCCGTCTTCTGGATGGCACCCACTGCTGTATATTTTACCATGGATTCAAACGATCAGGCGCGCGCAACCCTCAGTGCCGGCCCAGGGAGGTCTTGGCGGCGCGGCCGCTGAGCTCGGAGGCTTTGTGGAGAAACTCGTCCACGATCATGCGCCCGGTCAGGCTGGGCTCGGGCTTGTCGCCAAAGGTCGCACGGATATGCTCGCACAGCGCGGTGATGGTGGGGGCGTTGCGCTCCTTCATCGGGCCCAGGATTTTGTTGCCGATCCTGGAGTCGAACTCGTGCAGATCGAAAAAGTAGGCCTCCTGACCGCGGGTCAGGAACGCGAGCACCGGTTCGGCCGATTCGGTGCTTTCCATGTTGCGCTGCGAACGAAATTCGATTTCGCGGCACAGGCGTACCGCGCTCTTGGCGTACTTGATGACCGGCTCGGCGACGTTGGCGGTGTCCAGGTCGGAGGCGATCAGGGTCAGGCGCACGCGCCGTTTCAACGCCGGATCGTCGCCCCATGACGGCTTGGCCAGGTCCAGTTCCTTGACCAGCAGCGGGGCCAGCGCGCCGCAGGAGCTGGCCGCCTCGGCCGGGCTCATGTTCGGGTTGTTCTTCGGGCGCACGTTGAAGGTCGAGCCCGCGATCATCATCTCGAGGTCGTCGAACACGTCGCGATCTTCTTGTTCGTCGAACCCGGCGATGGTCAGGATCCGGCGCGACTCCTCGATGCTCGCGCGTTCGTTGGACCCGATCATCGCTTCGAAATCGGGTTTTTCACGCTGCCTCAGATCGTGCATCGAGGCGAACAGGGTCAGCATGACCCAGTCCAAGGGCTCCAGTTGGGCGGCCCCACCCTTGTCGCACAGGTAGTTGATCCGGTCTGCCAGGATCTCCAGCGCGTGACCCTCGTTGTGGTAGTGGTGGAGATCGTCGCCCCAGGTACCGTGGCGGATCGCAAACCGGGCGTAGGCCATCATCAGCGCGCGCTCGGCCTTGTCCAGAAAATCCGCGTATCCGTTGCCGAACGACTTCTCGAACGTGGTGCGACGCTGGCGCGCGTAGCGCAGAAACGACGGATCTTTGGTCGCGAGCAAGTGCTCGGCCGTTTTCGCGTCCGGCACCTGATGCTCGATCGCGTCCGGTGGATATGATGGTCCGGTCATGGAATTCCCGGTTCAGGGAGGTGGCGCGCCCGTCATCCCCTCTTTCGCTGCGCCCAGTATAGTGCGCCGCCGGACAGGACACTAGCTCATGCCGAGCGCTTTCATCCGCCGGGTCAGCGTGTTGCGGCCGCACCCGAGCAATTGTGCCGCGGCCTCCTTGCGGCCGCCGCTGTGCTCCAGTGCGGCGCGGATCATCAAGCGCTGGCAGCGGTCCTGCACCGCCGCCATCAGGCGCGCCGGCGGTGCCTCGAGTTGCGCGGTGAACCAGTGCTCGAAGTCGCGCTCCCAGAACCGGGGACCGGTCCCGCCGCCGGATTCAGGGTTCAGGCGCTGCTCCACGTCGGCGGGCTCGAGCACCTGTCCGGCTGCCATCACGGTCACGCTGCGGCACAGGTTTTCCAGTTCGCGCACGTTGCCCGGCCACGGGTGAGCCTTCAGCATCCGGCGTACCTCGGGCGACAGGCGCTTGGGTTCGAGTCCGGACTCGGCCGCGGCGCGGCTCAGGAAATGCTCGGCCAGCGCCAGGATGTCGGCGCCCCGCTCGCGCAGCGCCGGTACCGCGATGTGGACCACGTTCAGGCGGTGATAGAGGTCCTGGCGAAAGGTGCTCTCGCTGACCCGGGTGGCCAGATCCTGGTGGGTCGCCGCAACCACGCGCACGTCCACCTCGATCAGTTGGCGCCCGCCGACCCGATAGAACTGGTGCTCGGCGAGCACCCGCAGCAGCCGGGTCTGCAGCGGCGCCGGCATGTCGCCGATTTCGTCCAGAAACAGGGTGCCGCCGTGGGCCTGCTCGAAGCGGCCGAGATGGCGCTGCTGGGCCCCGGTAAAGGCCCCTTTTTCGTGGCCGAACAGCTCCGATTCGAGCAGTTCGTGCGGCACCGCGGCGGTATTCAGCGCGACGAACGGACCCTCCCGGCGCGGGCCCAGCCGGTGCAGCGCGCGTGCGATCAGCTCTTTGCCGGTGCCGGTCTCACCGGTGATCAGCACGTTCAGGTGCGCGCGCGAGAGGCGACCGATCTGGCGGAACACCTGCTGCATGGCCGGAGAGTCGCCGATCAGGTCGGCGCGTTCCGGTCCGGGCACCGGCTCCGGTGCGGGCCGCTGCTGCAGCGCGCGCGCCGCGGCGGCGGCAACCTCGTCGATGTCGAACGGCTTGGGCAGGTACTCGTAAGCTCCGCGCGAGAACGCCGCCACCGTAGTGTCGAGGTCGGAGTAGGCGGTCATCACGATCACCGGCAGGTCCGGCGCTCGCGCGGCGAGATGGTCGAGCAGATTCAGCCCGTCGATCCCGGCCATGCGCACGTCGGTGATCACCAGGTCGGGCCAGGCGCCTGGGCCGCGGGCGATTTCGCTCAGTACCTGTTCCCCGTCCTCGAAGCAGCGCACCTCCCAGTCCTGGCGCGACAACGCCTTCGACAGCACCCAGCGGATCGAGCGGTCGTCGTCGACCACCCAAATGGACTTGGCCGAGCTAGCTCGCATGACCCTGCCCGAGCGGGATCAGCCACTGAAACAGGGTGCGCCCGTCGGGATCGTCGATCAGCCGGATCACTCCCCCGTGCTCGAGCGCGATCGACTGGGCGATGCTCAGGCCCAGGCCGCTGCCGTCGGCGCGTCCGGAGACCAGCGGGTAGAACACCAGCTCGCGAATCTCCGCCGGCACCCCCGGCCCGTCGTCGATGAAGTCCACCGCCACCGCGTTGCGATAGGTGCGGTCGGCGACGGTGACCGCGCGGCGGATCCGGGTGCGGATCGCCAGCGTGCGCGCCCCGGCCTCGAGCGCATTGTTGGCCAGATTCAGGAACCCCTGTACCAGCCGGTCCAGCTCGCCTTCGACCGGCGGGATGCTGGGGTCGTAGTCGCGCTCCAGCGCAACGTCCGGGGCGCGCGCGCGCACCAGCGCGCAGACCCGCTCGGTGGCCTGGTGCACGTTGACCGGAACCCGCCTGAGGGGGGCGTCACGGCGCTGCAGGCGGTCGACCAGGCGCGCCAGACGATCGGTCTCGGCGACGATGACGTCGGTGTATTCGCGCAGCCCCGGATCGGTCAGCGAGCGGCTCAACAGTTGCGCCGCCCCGCGCACGCCGCCGAGGGGGTTCTTGATCTCGTGTGCGAGCCCGCGGGCGAACCGGTCCAGCGCCGATTGGCGCCAGTTCTCGCGCTGCCACAAGTCCAGGTCGCGGTGCCAGGAGACCGGGATCAACTCGATCAGCAGTCGCGCGCCGCCGCTGCCGTGCTCGAGCGGAGTGAACACCGCGTCGAACCGCCGCTCGTCTTCTCCGGCGCCACCGGCCAGCGCACGCTCGGTGATCGGCTGGCGCTCGCTGATTGCGCGCTCCGCGGTCGCGGCCAGGCTGCGCCCCAGCGGGCCGTGGTCGGCGAGCGGTCGACCGGATTCGGCGCGGCCGAATACCCCCAGGTCGGTGACCGCGGACGGGTTCAGGTGCAGGATGCGGGTCTCGGCGTCGAGGACGACCACCCCGACGCTCAGCTCGTCGAGCCCGACCGTCGCGGCCGAATCGCTCGTTGCCTCCGGTGCGTTGACTGCGCTGGCCATCCGCGCCCGGTCACTGCTCCCCGCCGGGCACCGGCGCACCACAATGGTGCAGCCGTCCCGGGCGGGCGCCCGGTTCGCGGCAGGTCAGTTGTTTCCGCGGCCGCGCGGGTTGTTGGGGTTGAGCACCGACTGCTGGTGCATGTAGAACACCACCGGCTCCGTGCGCGCCAGCACCTGGCCGCCTTCGCCAACGATCTCGGCGTAAACCGAATGCTCGCCGCGATGGACCTCGGCCAGATCGAAACCGTAGCCGCGCACGTTGCCCGCCAGCGCTCCGTCCAGGTAGAAATTGACCGAGTCGCCGGCGCGCAGCTCGTGCGGCGCTTCGATCTGGGCACGCAGGGTCCCTCCGGTGCCCCAGAAGTGCTGTTCCGGCTCGGGCGAGACCAGCGCCAGCCCGGCGTAAGGAACGATTTCGTCGCCCGGCTCCAACTCTCCAACCAGCGGTGGCGGCACCTCGAACGGTTCGGCCACCGTCAGCGGCGGTAGATCCATCGGCCGCGCATCGGGGGTCGGCGGCTGGTCCGAGTAGGTAACGTTGCCTTCCTCGTCCACCGACTTGTAGATCTCCTGGCCCGCGGCGGGCAGCGCCAGCGCCGCGAGCAGAGTCGCGACAATCGCGGGTCCGCGGGTGCGCTCCATGGTTTTTCTCCATTTCATGGCCCCTATTTTAGACCGCGGCGAGCCCCATGTTGCACAAGTTTTGCAGGCAAAGTCCCCGTCCCGGTCGGCTCTGCTCGAGGCTGCCGCGAAACCCGGGCAGCCTGGCGCAACAACTGGGCTGCCCGCTGCCCGCTTACAACGAGAAATACAGCGCCAGCTCGCACGGGTGGGTGCTCATCCGGAAGCGGGTGACCTCGCGCATCTTCAGATCGATGTAGCCGTCGATCAGGTCGTCGGAAAACACCCCGCCGGCGGTCAGGAATTCGCGGTCGGCATCGAGCGCCGCCAGCGCCTGATCCAGCGACGAGCACACCGTGGGGATGTTCTTTTCCTCCTCCGGCGGCAGGTCGTACAGGTCCTTGTCCATCGGCGCGCCCGGATCGATCTTGTTCTTGATCCCGTCCAGGCCGGCCATCATCATCGCCGCGAAGGTGAAGTACGGGTTGCCGCAGGAATCCCCGAAGCGGACCTCGATCCGCCGCGCCTTGGGGCTCGCCACGTGCGGGATCCGGATCGACGCGGAGCGGTTGCGTGCGGAGTATGCCAGCAGCACCGGCGCCTCGAAGCCCGGCACCAGGCGTTTGTAGCTGTTGGTGCCCGAGTTGGCGAATGCGTTGATCGCGCGCGCGTGCTTGAAAATGCCGCCGATGTAGTGAAATCCGGTTTCCGACAGCCCGCCGTAGCCCTCGCCCGAAAACAGGTTGGTGCCGTCCTTGCTGATCGACTGGTGAACGTGCATGCCGCTGCCGTTGTCATTGACCAGCGGCTTGGGCATGAAGGTCGCGGTCTTGCCGTAGCTGTGGGCCACGTTCTGGACCACGTACTTGAGGATCAGGAGCTCGTCGGCCTTGCGCACCAGGGTGTTGAACTTGGTGCCGATCTCGCACTGGCCCGCGGTCGCGACCTCGTGGTGGTGGACTTCGACGGGAACTCCCATCGCGGCCATCGTCAG
>JBFJNB010000029.1:0-11423 GCA_041633655.1 Lysobacterales bacterium
CGGTCACCGGGGCGGGCGCCCGCGCGTCTCAGCGCCTGGCCCGCCGGCACCTCGCCCAGCACCTCCACCGTGATCGTCAGCGGGCCTTGGGTCAGGTCGCCGCCGACCAGCGAAACGCCGGTCTCGGCCGCGAGTTCTTGCCAGCCGTCGGCAAACTCATCCAGCCAGGGCTCGTTGGCCTCGGGCAGGGTCAGCGCGAGCAGCGCCCAGCGCGGTCTCGCGCCCATCGCGGCGAGATCGCTCAGATTGACCGCGAGCGCCTTGTAGCCCAGGTCCTCGGCGCGGGTTCGATCGGGAAAGTGAACCCCGGCCACGAGCGTGTCGGTCGCGGCCACGAGATGGGAGCCGGCGCTCGGCTCCAACAGCGCGGCATCGTCCCCGATCCCGAGCGCCACGCCGGTGCCGGCGCCCAGGCGGCGCAGTCGGTCGATCAGGCGGAATTCAGTACGAGCCTGCACAGGCTAGCGCTGGTATTCATCATCGCGCCAGTCGGCGGCGCAGCGATCCAGTACCCCGTTGACGTAACCCGGGGTCTGCGCGCTGCCGAAATCCGATCCCAGGCCGACCGCCTCGTCGAGCACGGCCCGGAACGGAATCTCCGGGTGGTACAGCAGCTCGTACGCGGCCAGGCGCAGGATCGAGGCTTCCATCGGATCGAGGCGCTCGAGATCCCGGTCCAGATGCTGGATCAGCTTCGCTTCGATTTCGGCGCGCCGGGCCAGCGTCTGTGAAACCAGGTCTTCGAAGTAGTCCACGTCAACCCGGCGCATGTCCTGCTCGCTTTTGAACTGGCGGCAGATCGCCTCGCCGTCGTGCCCGGTCAGCGCCCACTGGTACAGCGCCTGCAGCGCCCGGCGGCGGGCGCGCGATCGGTCGGCGAATGCACCGCCGGTTTTGCGTCTACCGGACATCCTCACCCACTCAGTCGGTGCGCCAGATCGACCAGCTCGAGCGCGACCACCGCGGCTTCGTAGCCTTTGTTCGACGCTTTGGGACCGGACCGCGCCAGCGCCTGCTCGGCGGTGTCGGTGGTCAGCACGCCGAAGGTCACGCAGGCCGGCCCGTCCAGAGCGACCCGCGACAGGCCGGCCGCGCATTCCCCGGCGACGTAGTCGAAATGGGCGGTCTCGCCGCGGATCACGCAGCCCAGCGCGATGACCGCGTCATGGCTCGAGGCCAGCCGCCGCGCGACCTGCGGAATCTCGAACGCGCCAGGAACCCGGACCACGAGGATGCGGTCATCATCCACGCCGTGCTCGCCGAGCGCTTCGAGTGCGCCTTCGAGCAGGCGAGCGACGATGGTCTCGTTGAAGCGGCTGGCGACGATCGCATAGCGCGCGCCCGACCGCGCGCCGGCGCCGGCTTGTCCTTCCAGTGTCAGCATTGAATCATCCGTCCGGTTCGACGTACTCCACCACTTCCAGCCCGAAGCCGCCGAGCGCATGGAACCGCTTGGGCGCGCTCAGCACCCGCATCCGACCGACGCCCAAATCGGCCAGGATTTGCGCGCCGATGCCGTAGGAGCGCAGCTCGTCGCTGGCCGGCCGCGGCGCGTCGGCGGACTGGCGGGTGATCCGGGCCAGCAGGTGCTCGGGCGACTCGTCCTCGCCCAGCATCACCAGCACCCCGGATTCGGCTCCGGCCAGGGTCTTGAGCGCGAGCCGCACCGGCAACCCCAGCTCCGCGTCGGTCATTTGCAGCACGTCGCCCAGGGTATTGCGCACGTGGACCCGGACCAGCGTCGGGCGGGCGCGCTCGATTGACCCCTTGACCAGCGCCAGGTGGACGCGTTTGCCGATGATATCCCGATAGGCGACCAGTTGAAACGCACCGGCCTCGGTGGCCACCGCGCGCTCGACGATGCGCTCGACGGTCTTTTCCCGCTGCAGGCGATAGTGGATCAGGTCCGCGATGGTGCCGAGCTTGAGGCCGTGGCGGCCCGCGAACTCCTCCAGTTGCGCCCGGCGCGCCATCGAGCCGTCCTCGTTCAGGATCTCGACCAGCACCCCGGCCGGTTCCAGCCCGGCTGCGGCGGTCAGGTCGACCGCGGCCTCGGTGTGTCCGGCCCGGGTCAGGACCCCGCCCGGCTCGGCGTTCAGCGGGAACACGTGCCCGGGCTGGGTCAGGTCGTGAGGTTGCGCGTCCGGGCTCACCGCGGTGCGGATCGTGTGCGCGCGATCGTAGGCGGAAATCCCGGTCGTGACGCCCTCGGCGGCCTCGATCGAAACGGTGAAGTTGGTTCCCAGGCGCGAGCGGTTGGCATGGGTCATCGGCGGCAGGTGCAGTTGCCGGCAGCGCTCGCGGGTCAGCGCCAGGCAGATCAGCCCGCGCGCGTACCGAGCCATGAAGTTGACGTCCTCGGGGCGCACCTTGGAGGCGGCCATGATCAGGTCGCCCTCGTTTTCCCGGCTCTCGTCGTCCATGACCACAACCATGCGCCCGGCCGCGAGTTCCGCAATCAGTTCCTCGATCGTGTTCATCGCGCTTCCTCACCCTGGGTCTCGCTCCAGCGCGCCGCGTAGCGGGCCATCAGATCGACCTCCACGTTGACCCCGTCGCCGGCGGCGAGTCCGGCGAGCGTGGTCTCGGCCAGGGTCAGCGGAATCAGGTTGACGTCGAAGCGCACTCCCGCGACCCGGTTCACGGTCAGGCTGACCCCGTCGATCGCGATCGAGCCCTTGGCGGCGACGAACCGGGAAAGCGCCGGGTCGAGTTCGAACTCGACCCGCGTGCTGCGCCCGTCCGGCTCGAGCCGTACCACCCGGCCGACGCCGTCGACGTGGCCGCTGACCAGGTGACCGCCGACCCGCGCGCCGAGGGCCAGCGCCTTTTCCAGATTGACCCGGGTGCCCGGGGCCGCTTCACCCAGTGTCGTGACGCTGAGCGTCTCGCGCGACAGATCGGCGGCGAAGCCGGCATCGTCGCGGGCCACCACCGAGACGCACACGCCGGCGACCGCGATCGAGTCGCCCGTGGCGACGTCGGACAGATCCAGCTTTCCCGAGTCGATCCAGATCCGTTCGTCGCCGCTGCCGCCCTCGCGAACACGAATCGCGCCGACCGCTTCAATGATTCCGCTGAACATGCGACGCTACTCTACCGGTTGCAGCACGATCCGCAGGTCTTCGCCTATCCGGCGGACCTCACGCCACCTGAGATTGACCCGATCGTCGAGGGTTTCAAGCGCCGGGATCGCAAACATCCCCCGCGTGTTGCGCCCCAGCACCTGCGGTGCCAGGTACAGCAGCAGCTCGTCGATCAGCCCTTGCGCCAGCAGCGCGCCGGCCAGGGTGGCGCCGGCCTCGACCTGGATCTCGTTGAGGTCGTGGTCGGCCAGCGCGCGCAGCGCCGCCGGGAGCGCGACGCGGTCGCCGTCGAGCGGGACCGGGGCGCAGCGGATTTTCGGATGCCTAGCGGCCCAGGCCGGCGGCCCGTCGCCCTCGCCGCCGATCCAAACGACCCGATCGTTGGCACCGATCAGGCGCGCCGACTCCGGCAGCCGCCATCCGGTGTCCAGTACCGCGCACGCGCGCTCCCGGTCTACCTCCAGGCGCAGGTCCAGTCGCGGGTCGTCGGCCAGCACGGTACCGATGCCGGTAACGACCGCGGCGGCCCGGGCGCGCCAGCGCTGCACGTCGGCGCGGGCGGCTGGCCCGGTGATCCACTGGCTCTCGCCGCCGCTCATCGCGGTGGCGCCGTCGAGCGAGCCGCCGAGTTTCAGCCGCACCCACGGGCGCTGGCGTTCGTGGCGCGAATAAAAGCCCGGATTGAGCTCCCGCGCTGGGCCGGCCAGCAGCCCGGCCTCGACCTCGATCCCAGCCGCGCGCAGGCGCGCGATGCCCTGCCCGTTCACCGCCGGGTTGGGGTCGGCGCCGGCGATCAAGACCCGCGCGATGCGCGCCTCGATCAGCGCGTCGGCGCACGGCGGCGTGCGCCCGTGGTGCGCGCACGGCTCCAGGGTCACGTAGCAGGTCGCGCCGGCCGCCCGCGCGCCGGCGGCGGCAAGCGCTTCGATCTCGGCGTGGGGTGCTCCGGCGCGCGCGTGAAACCCCTCCCCGACCACCTCGTCGCCTGCCACGACCACGCAGCCGACCCGCGGGTTCGGGTGGGTGGTCCAGGCGCCGCGCTCGGCCAGGCTGAGCGCGCGCGCCATCAACGCGTGATCCGTTGGGTCGAACATCGACAGGTGATGAGACTTCGAATTCAGGTCCCGGTACCGCCCCGCTTGACTCGCGCCCCGAGCAGCGAGAGCTGGCGAGAATCGGCGCCGCCGGGGGCCTCGCGCTCCAGCCGCTCGATCTCTTCGCGAAACGCGGCCACGTCCTCGAACCGGCGATAGACCGACGCAAAGCGCACGTATGCCACCTGGTCGAGCCGGCGCAATTCCTCCATCACGTGCTCGCCGATCGAGCGTGCGTCGACCTCGATCGTGTCCATGTTCCTGAGCGCGGTCAGGATTCGCTGGATCGCCTCCTCGACGTCGGCGCTCTTGACCGGGCGCTTCTCCAGCGCGCGCATCAGGCCGCCGCGGAGCTTGTCGGTGCTGAACGCCTCGCGCGAACCGTCGCGCTTGATCACGTTCGGCAGCTTGAGCTCCGGGGTCTCCTGGGTGTTGAAGCGCGCCCCGCACTGGGTGCACTCGCGCCGCCGGCGGATCGTGAACCCCTCGGCGCGGGCCCGCGAGTCGATCACCCGAGTGTCGGTTGCCTGGCAGAACGGGCAGTGCATGTCGCTCAGGGTCCGGTCATCATGCTCAGTTGCCGTAAACAGGGTAGCGGCGGCATTGCGCCAGCACCTGCTCGCGGACCCGCGCGATCACCTGCTCGTCCGCCGGGGCGTCGAGCACGTCGCACATCCACCGGCCCAGCTCGCGGGTGTCGTCCTCGCGGTAGCCGCGGGTCGTGATCGCCGGGGTGCCGATGCGAAGCCCGCTGGTGATGAACGGCGAGCGCGGGTCGTTGGGCACGGCGTTCTTGTTGACCGTGATGTGGGCACGCCCGAGCGCCGCCTCCGCGTCCTTGCCGGTCATCTCGCGCCCGATCAGGTCGATCAGGAACAGGTGGTTCTCGGTCCCGCCGGAGACCACCCGGTAGCCGCGTTCCATCATCGTCTCGGCCAGCACCTTGGCGTTGGCAATCACCTGGCGCTGGTAGTCCTTGAACTCGGGCTGCAGCGCCTCTTTCAGAGCCACCGCCTTGGCCGCGATCACGTGCATCAGCGGCCCGCCCTGGGTGCCCGGAAACACCAGTGAATTGAGCTTTTTCTCGATCGCCTCGTTGGCGCGGGCCAGGATCAGCCCGCCGCGCGGCCCGCGCAGGGTCTTGTGGGTGGTGGTCGTGACCACGTCGGCGTGCGGCACCGGACTCGGATAAAGCCCGGCCGCGATCAGCCCGGCCACGTGCGCGATGTCGGCCACCAGGTAGGCGCCCACCGAATCGGCGATCTCGCGCATCCGCGCCCAGTCGACCACCTGCGAATAGGCCGAGAAGCCGCCGATCAGCATCTTCGGCCGGTGCTCGTGGGCAAGGCTCGCCATCTGCTCGTAGTCGATCAGCCCGGTCTCGGGATCGAGACCGTACTGGTGGGCATCGAAGATGCGCCCGGACAGATTGACCTTGGCGCCATGGGTCAGGTGCCCGCCGTGGGCCAGGCTCATGCCGAGGATCGGATCGCCGGGCTTGAGCAGCGCCAGGTAGACGGCAACGTTGGCCTGGGTGCCCGAGTGCGGCTGGGCGTTGGCGTAGTCGGCACCGAACAGGCGCTTGGCGCGATCGACCGCCAGCGCCTCGGCCACGTCCACGTGCTCGCAGCCCCCGTAGTAGCGGCGCCCCGGGTAGCCCTCGGCGTATTTATTGGTCAGCACCGAGCCCTGCGCGGCCAGCACCCTGGGGCTGGCGTAGTTCTCCGAGGCGATCAACTCGACGTGATCCTCCTGGCGCCGCTCCTCGGCCTGGATTGCCGCCCACAGCTCGTCGTCGAATCCGGCAATCGTCATCTCGCGCTCGAACATCGGTCACTCCCTTTCAGTCGGTCCGCCGGGCATCCGGCGGGAACGCAATTCTAACCTCAGCGGTTGCCGTGGCCCACCGGCCGGTAGCGGATCCGGTGCGGCTGGGCCGCCTCGTCACCGAGCCGGCGCCGGCGATCGGCCTCGTAGTCCTCGAAGTTGCCTTCGAACCAGACCACGGCGCTGTCACCCTCGAAGGCCAGGATGTGGGTCGCGATCCGGTCCAGGAACCAGCGGTCGTGGGAGATCACCAGCACGCAGCCGGGAAACTCCAGCAGCGCCTCCTCCAGCGCCCTCAGGGTTTCCACGTCGAGGTCGTTGGTCGGCTCGTCCAGCAGCAGCACGTTGCCGCCGGCCTTCAGCACTTTGGCCAGGTGCACCCGGTTGCGCTCACCGCCGGACAACTGGCCGACCGGCTTCTGCTGGTCGGCCCCGCGAAAATTGAACCGGCCGACGTAGGCGCGCGACGGGGTCCGATAGCGCCCTACCTCGAGGTATTCCTGGCCGTCGGAGATCTCCTCCCACACGGTGCGATCGCCGTCCAGTTGCTCGCGTGACTGGTCCACGTAGGCGAGCTGTACCGTGGGCCCGACCCGGATCGCACCGGCATCCGGAGTCTCGGCGCCGGTCAGCATCCGAAACAGCGTGGTCTTGCCGGCGCCATTGGCGCCGATGATACCGACGATGGCCCCGCGCGGCACCTTGAAGCTCAGGTTCTCGATCAGCAGTCGCTCGCCGTAGCCCTTGCTCAGGTCCTCGGCCTCGATCACCAGTTCCCCCAGGCGCGGTCCTGGCGGGATGTAGATCTCGCGGGTCTCGCTGCGGGCCTGGTATTCCTGTGAGGAGAGTTCCTCGAACCGCTTCAGGCGCGCCTTGCTCTTGGCCTGCCGAGCCTTTGGGTTGCTGCGCACCCATTCGAGCTCGGCCGCGATCGAGCGCGCCCGCGCCTGGGCCTGCGCTTCTTCCAGCTCCAGGCGCTGCTCCTTCTGCTCCAGCCACGACGAGTAATTGCCTTTCCACGGAATCCCGTGCCCGCGGTCCAGCTCCAGGATCCACTCGGCGACGTTGTCCAGGAAGTATCGGTCGTGGGTGATCGCGACCACGGTGCCCTGGTAGTCGGCCAGGAACCGCTCCAACCAGGCGACCGACTCGGCGTCGAGGTGGTTGGTCGGCTCGTCCAGCAGCAGCATGTCCGGGTTGGACAGCAGCAGCCGGCACAGCGCCACCCTCCGCCGCTCGCCGCCCGAAAGCTGCCCGACCGGCTGCTCCCACCGCGGCAGCCGCAGCGCGTCGGCGGCCATCTCCAGGGTGCGCTCCAGCTCCCAGCCGCCAGCGGACTCGATCGCATCCTGCAGCCGGCCCTGCTCCTCGAGCAGCGCGTTCATCGCGTCCTCGTCCATCGGCTCGGCGAACCGGTCGCTGATCTCGTTGAACCGATCGAGCAGCGCCTTGACCTCGGCCACTCCCTGCTCGACGTTGCCGCGCACGTCGAGGCCCGGGTCGAGTTCCGGCTCCTGCGGCAGGTAGCCGACCCGGATCCCGGGCTGCGGGCGCGCTTCGCCGTCGAACTCGCGCTCGACCCCTGCCATGATCCGGAGCACGGTCGATTTGCCGGCGCCGTTCAGGCCCAGCACGCCGATCTTGGCGCCCGGAAAGAACGACAGCGAGATGTCCTTGATGATCCGCCGGTTCGGGGGCACGGTCTTGCCGACCCCGATCATGGTGTAGATGTATTGCGCCATCGATGTTCTCTTATGTTCGGATGGCCGGCTCTCGAGCCACCCGCTCGCGTTGATCGATACGGACCCAGGTGTCCCGGTCCGGCAGGAAGCGCCGCGGGCGGTAGCCGAAGTCGCGGCTGGCCGCGGCGTGGTCGAACACCAGATCCTGATTCATCCGCCGGAGCATCGCCGGGCGCAGATCGCGCCAGCGGCGGGTTGCACGCAGCAGCGGCAGCGCGAGCCGCGCGGCAGCCAATGGAATGGTCACGAAATGGGGTCTCAAGGCCAGCGATTCAAATAACCGCCGGATCATCTCGCGGTAGCTGACCGTGGAGCCGCCGGACAGCTCATAGCAACCGTCCACCGGGCTCGGCCCGAGGACCAGGTCGGCTGCGGCGACGGCCAGGTCGGCCGCGTGCACCGGTTGGCGCAGACCGTCTCCTCGACCGGCCAGCGGCATCACCCGAAAGCGGTCGAGCCAGGCGGCGAGTCGGGTCAGGCCGTGGTCCAGTCCGGCGCCGTAGATCAAGGTCGGCCGCAGCACCGCGGCGGCGGCTCCGGCCGCGGCGGCCAGTTCCTGTACCGCCTGCTCGCCGAGCGCCAGTTCACCGACCACGGTGCGCTCCAGCGGGTCTGGCGAGTCCGCCTTGGTCAGGCGGCTGGTGGAACTGAACGCGACCACCCGCGGCACCCCCGAAATGCCGCGCCACAGACCGCGAAACAAGCCCAGCGGGGCGATGAACACCAGCGCGTCGACCCCTTCGATCGCCGGCTGCGGCTGCGCCAGATCGAGCGCGCGCCAGTCCAGCCGCGGGTCGGGCCGGATCCAGGGCGGACGGGGTCCGCGGCCGATCGCGATCACCGAGCAACCGCGGGCCAGCAGTTCGGGAACCAGGAAGGCACCGATCTGGTTGCCGGCACCGGCGACGATGACCCGAGCCTGCTGGGAGTGGCTCATCTCGATTCGCGCCGCTGGCGCCACCACCACAACGGGGCAAGCGCCAGGTACCGGGCCCAGATCAGAGCCGGCCACAACCAGCGCACCGGCCACGCGCTGGCCGGGCCCAGGTGGCGGCGGAAGTAGCGCACCATGCCGGCGTGCTTGTGGCGCTCCGCGGCCAGCCGCCGGCCGCGCTGGCTGACGCCCAGGGCGTGGCGCGCACGCGCCGCGGGGACGAACAGCACGCGCCACCCAGCGGCCCGCGCGCGCGCAAACAGATCGAGGTCTTCGCAGTGCAGAAAGTAGCCCTCGTCGAAGCCGCCGATGGCCTGGAAGCACGCCGCGCGAACCAGCATCAGCGCCCCGGAGACCGCCTCGACCTCGGTCGGGGCGTCCGGCAACGGGCCGCGCACGTTGACCCCCTCGCGGCCGAGCCGCTCCAGACCCAGCATCGTGTTCCAGGTGCGCTTGAGGGTCGGCGCCCGGCGCCGACACGCGCGTTGCTCGCGCCCGCCCGCGTCGACGATCAGCGCCCCGGCGATGCCGGCGTTGGGGTCGGCGGTCAGGACCCGGCGCAGCTCGCCAACGGCGCCCGGATCGACGATGCAGTCGGGATTGACCAGCAGGTAGCATGGCTCCGAGGCGCCGGCCAGCGCCTGGTTGCAGGCGCGCCCGAAACCGACGTTTTCACGGTTGCGGATCACGCTGATCCGGCCGGCCTGCTCCCATTCGCCCACGCCTTCCAGGCTGTCGTCGGTGGACGCGTTGTCGATCACGCGGATCGACTGGACCTCACCGCCGGCGGCCAGCGCGCGCACGCACCGTTCCAGCCAGTTACCGGCGTTGTAATTGACGATGACGGCGAGAATGTCCGACTTCGTCGCGGACATCAAAGGTCGAGCAGTTCGGCGTACCTGCCCCGGCAGCGGCGCCAAAGCTCGGGCCACCGCTCGAGCGCCGTGGCCAGGCGCTGGAGATCGTCCGCTAGGGCGGCGGCGCATTGCGCCGAATCGAGTTCCGGGGACCAGTCGCGCAGCCGCGGAGGACCGGTCTCGGTCAGGGCCGTTCCGTTGGCGGCGATCCATTCGCGCGCGTCCGCCAGCCAGTAGTCCGGTGGGTTCTCGAGGCTGGTCAGTCCCTGCTGGAGCTGCCGGACGATCTGCGCGCGCAGGTAGGCCAGGAATTCACGCAGCACGCGCACCCGACGAGGCTCGGAGGCGGCCGCGAGGTCGCGGTAAAGCGCTACCAGCGCGGCGACCCGGTCCTCGGCCCGCTCCGCCTGACAGTGATCCAGCAGCGACAGCGCGTATTCCCCGGCGAAACGCGAGAACCACGGCTGAAACGCTTGCGCATGCGGACTCTCGCCCTGCCGGGGCGGCCGCTCGTGGCGCAGCATCCATGGCATGTGCGCGTTCAGGGAGTTCGGATACAGGTAGCGCATCCAGGCGCCGAACGCATAGTCCTCGCCGCGCTGGGTCGGCGGCAGGCACGGCACCAGCGCGGTGTTGTCGACGCTGACCGGGGTGAAGTTGCTCGACCGGGTGATTTGCAGCTGGTCGAACCCGTAGGCCAGGGTCGGATTGTTGAGCAGCGCGCGGTACCGGTCGGGATCGGCCCACAGGCCGCGGCTGTAGTTGCCGGGAAGCAGGTAATACCAGAGCGTCGTGTCCATCGGCGAATCGCCCCAGAATCCCCCGGTCGTGGTCTTGATCGCGGTGCACTCGAGCAGCGCCCGCGCGGTGTCGTAGTCGACGCCGCGCCAGGTATCCGGATCGATCGACAGTCCGAAATCGGGGCCGAACAGACGACCCGCCGGCTGCCCGCTGGCTTCGATGTGGAAGGCCAGCGGGTCGCCGTCGAAGGGTTCCAGCGTCGCGGCCAGCGCCTCGATCCCCGGTTCGAAGCTCATCGGCACGTGGGTCCGCTCGCCGAGTCCCAGCCCGCCGCCCGCGCCAGGCCGCCGTCTGGCTTCCAGTTGAAAGTCGTCATCGAGCAGCAGCAGCGGTGCGCCCGCGGTCAGCAGCAGGGCCGCGTTCGCGGCGGCGCCGCCGGTGAACCGGTCGCCAGAGTCGAGTCCGAGCAGAACCTCCGCCTGGCCGTCCGTTTCCGCTTCCCGTTCGCACCACTTAGCCAGCCGCGCGCGCCAGGCGCGATCCAGGTGGGTCACGGTCAGACCGGCGGCGCGCTTTTCGGCAATCGCGCGCTGGTTGGCGCGGACGTGGTCACCCTCGCGCGAATCGTCGATGACCGCGTAATCCAGCCCGCGACCAAAACGCGCCTCGTAGGCCTCGATGCTGTCCAGCAGGCGGGTCAGCTCGGAGGGGCGATCGCAGGTACGGATCGCCAGCACCGGCGCCGGGCGCGCCACCCGGTCGCTGGTGCGCAGGCGCTCGGTCAATTGCCGGTGGCTGACCATCAGGCCGCGCGCGGCGAGGGAGCCCAGCACCTGGACGATCGCCTCGCGCTTGCCGGCCAGCCCGGGAATGGTCTGCTCCACCGCGGTAGCGTGCTCGGCCATCGGGCGGAAGTGTCGGCACGCGTCCATCGCCGCCAGCACCTCCATCGTCATCACGTGGGTCTCGCCGGTGTCGGCGTGCTGGAAGATGCACTCCTCATCGGAAAGCGCCGCCACCAGCCCGCCGACGCTGGCGTACAGTGCGTCGTCGGTCAGGGCCTCGGCGGCCGCCGGTGCTGGCGCGGGTTGCCGCGTCATCGAGCGCCCCCCCCGAGCCAACGCCGCCACCATGGCCGCGCC
>JBFJNB010000030.1:0-11400 GCA_041633655.1 Lysobacterales bacterium
AGCCGGCTCGAGTTCCAGGCCGAGAAGCTCGACTTGAAGACGCTGGTCGAAGAGCTGGAGCTGATACCGGCCGAGGCGCTCGCGATCGCCTCCGGGCTGATCTCGGTGGACGGCCGGCTCGGACCGGGGCCGGCCGGCGCCGACGTGGCCGAGTTCGAGTTCCGCCTGGGCGAGCTCTCGTTCGATTCCAGCGACGGCACCGTGGCCGCGGCCGGGCTCGGACTCAGCGGCAGCGCGCGGGTGGCGATCGGTCCGGGGCCGCCGACCTTGGAACTGAGCGCCGCGTTCGAGGACGGGGAGGCGCTGTACACGCCGGTCTACCTGCTGTTCGACGAGTTACCGCCGCTGGCGATCCAGGCCGAGGCCCGGATCGACGGCGACGGCAGCGTTACCGTGCCGAGCTTCAGCTTGAGTGACGGAGATTCGCTCGCGCTCAGCGGCTCGGCCACGCTGGCCGCGGGTCGCCTGACCGGGCTCAGCGCCGAGCTTTCCCGGTTTGCGCTACCGCTCGCATTCGATCGCTACCTGAAGGCCGCGCTCGAGAGCACCGGCACGGCCGGCCTGCACCCCTCGGGCGGGTTCCAGGGCCGCCTGGAGCTGCGCGACGGGGCGCTGACCCATGTGAGCGCCGCGCTGGAGGACTTCTCGCTGGAGGACGATCAGGGTCGGTTCCTGGTGGACACCCTGTCCGGTGTCATCGACTACGACGCCGAGGGGGATTCGCTGGATTCCCGGCTGGACTGGAACCGGATCGGCTACTACGCGCTGGTGATCCGCGCCGCCGGCGCGCGTTTTTTCGCCGGAGGACGCCAGTTTCGGCTGCTCGAGCCGGTATTCGCGCCGGTGCTCGACGGGGGCATGCGGATCGACGAACTGGCGCTGACCGACATCGGACTGGAAGGGATGTCGGTGGATTTCCAGGGCGAGATCGAGCCGATCTCGCTGGAGCTGATCACCCGCGCACTGGACTGGCCGGTGCTCCGGGGCACGCTGTCGGGGACCATTCCCCGGGTCCGGGTGCGGGGCGGGATCGGGGAGGTCGGTGGGGCGATCCGCCTCGACGTGTTCGACGGCGAAGTGGTCGTCGATCAGGTCAAGCTCGAGCGCCTGTTCGGGGTGCTGCCGACGCTGGCCGCCGAGGTCGAGGCGCGCGGGCTGGATCTCAAACAAATGACTGGGGCATTTTCGTTTGGTGAGATCGAGGGCCGCCTCGACGGCAGCGTGCGCGGGCTGAGGCTGCTGAACTGGGAACCGGTGGCTTTCGACCTGGCCCTGGCCACGCCCGAGGACTACCGCGGCCGGCGCAAGATCAGCCAGCGCGCGGTCGACAACCTGTCCAGCCTCGGCGGCGGCGCCCAGGTGCTGTCGCAGACCGTGCTCAAGTTTTTCGAGAAATTCAGCTACCGGCGCTTGGGCCTGCGCTGTCGCTTGTTGGATAATGTGTGCCGGATGAGCGGCGTGGCGCCGGCTCCGCAAGGCTATTACATCGTCGAGGGTGCGGGTTTGCCGAGAATCAATATCATCGGCTTCTCCACCGTGGTGGACTGGCCGCAACTGGTTCGGCGCCTCAAGGCCGCCACCCAAAGCGGCGCGCCGAGCGTGGAATGACCCGAGAGCATTCGTTCAGGTTGCGCTCAGATTCGAGCTGATAAAGTCGCCGGCAAAGACCGTGCTCAATTAGGACAAAGGTATGAACACGACCCGTAACTCGATCTTCTTTCTCGCCGCGCTCGCGATTACCGCATGCGTGACGATCAACGTTTATTTTCCCGAGGCCGCGGCCCAGGAGGCGGCGGACCGCTTCATCGACAAGGTCATCGGCCCGGAAGATCAGGCGAGCAAGGCTCCCGGCGAGCCGCAGGCGCTGCGTCACGCGGAACTCCCGCGCGGGCTGGCCTGGCTCGACTTCTTGATCCCGGCGGCGCACGCGCAGGCCAACATCGACATCAACACCCCGGCGATCCAGGCGATTCAGCGCCGGATGGCCGAGCGCTTCGACCGCGAGTTGGCCCCGTTCTTCGACAGCGGCGCCATCGGGTTCGGCAACGACGCGATGGTCAGGGTACGCGACTTGAGCGCGGTGGGCTTGCGCGACCGCAACGCGGTGCAGTCCGCGGTCGCGGCGGAAAATCGCGATCGGGAGGCGGTCTACCGCGAGATCGCGGTTGCCAACGGTCACCCCGAGTGGGAGCAGGAGATCCGTCAGACGTTCGCCGAGCGCTGGATCGCCCGCGCCCGTGCCGGCTGGTACTACCAGGACGCGCGCGGGAACTGGAACCAGAAATAACGCCTGGCTTAGGCCGGCGCGACGGAGTTTTGGGACGCCCGCGCAAACGGAGCTTGCCGGACCCGGTGACGGTGCGGATCGAGGCGCTGAGCCACGACGGCCGCGGGGTCGCGCGGGTCGACGGCAAGGCGGTGTTCGTGACCGGGGCGTTGCCCGGTGAGCGGGTGCGCCTGCGCTTTACCGCCCGGCGCCGCGACTTCGACTTAGGGCAAGTCGAGGAAGTGCTCGAGGCCTCGCCCGATCGGGTCGCGCCGCGCTGCCCCCATTTCGGCGTGGGTGGTGGTTGCGCGCTGCAGCACCTGGAGCCCGCGGCGCAGATCGAGGCCAAGCAGCGGACCCTGGCCGACAACCTCGAGCGCATCGGCCGGGTCGAGCCGCGGTCGTTCATCCCGCCGCTGACCGCCTCGCCGTGGGGCTACCGGCGGCGGGCCCGCCTCAGCGTGCGCTACGTGGCCAAGAAGGGCCGGGTCCTGGTCGGCTTCCGCGAGCGCGGTGGCAACTATGTGTGCGACACCCGCGAGTGCCACGTGCTGGCCCCGGCGGTCGGGCTCGAGATTGACCGGCTCGCCGCGACCCTGAGCGCGATGGACGCGCGCGACCGCATCCCCCAGATCGAAGTCGCCTGCGGCGACCAGGACGCGGTGCTGGTAGTGCGCCACCTGGACCCGCTGGGGGCGGCCGATCGCGAGCGGCTCGCGGCATTCGCGCGCACGAGCGGGCTTGCGGTCTACCTGCAGCCCAAGGGACCGGACTCGATCGAGCCGCTGGACCGAACCGTCGAGCTGGGCTACTCGCTGCCGGCTGATCGGGTCGAGCTCTCGTTCAGCCCGATCCACTTCGTCCAGATCAACGCGGCGATCAACCAGGAGCTGGTGGCGCTGGCGCTGGAAAAACTGGCCCCGAAGCCGGACAGTCGAGTGCTGGATCTCTATTGCGGGCTCGGCAACTTCTCGCTGCCGCTGGCGCGCCGCGTGACGCTGGTGCTCGGGGTCGAGGGGGACCCGGCGCTGGTCGAACTGGCGGGCGCGAACGCGCGCGCCAACGGGATCGACAACGCGCGTTTCGAAGTCGCCGACCTGGCCGCGGACGACCCCGCGGTGTCCTGGGGCCCGGGACCATTTGACCGGGTGCTGCTGGATCCACCGCGCAGTGGGGCCGCCGAGACCCTGGCCGGGATCGCCGCGCTCGATCCGGAGCGGGTGGTGTACATTTCTTGCCACCCGGGGACGCTGGCGCGCGACGCCGGGACCCTGGTCCACGAGCACGGCTATACCCTGACCGAGGCCGGGGTCATCGACATGTTTCCGCATACCGCCCACGTCGAGTCGATCGCGGTGTTCACCCGTGGGGGTTGAGATCGAGCGCAAGTTCCTGGCCGGTGACGGCTGGCGCGGGCAGGTGACCCGGCGGGTCGCGATGCGTCAGGGCTACCTCGGCGGCGAACGCTGCTCGATCCGGGTTCGGGTCGCCGGATCGCGCGCGCACCTCAATATCAAGAGCCGGGTCGCCGGCGCCGAGCGGCTCGAGTACGAGTACGAGATCCCGCTTTCCGAGGCCCACGAGATCCTCGAGCGGCTGAGCGACGGCGCCCTGGTCGAGAAGATCCGTCATTACGTCGACCACGGGGACCATACCTGGGAAATCGACGAGTTCGAGGGCGCCAACGCCGGCCTGGTGGTGGCCGAGGTGGAGCTGGCCGCCGCGAACGAGCCGTTCGAGCGCCCGCCGTGGCTGGGCCGCGAGGTCACCCAGGAGCGGCGCTACTACAACAACGAGTTGGCGCGCCATCCGTATCAGGATTGGGACGATCGGTGAGTTACCTGCTGATCGGTCTGGAGGGACTGGAGCTGACCGCCGCCGAGCGCGAATGGCTCCAGTGGCCCGAGATCGGGGGGGTCGTTCTGTTCACCCGAAATTTCTCGGATCTGGCCCAACTGCGCGCGCTGATCGGCGCGGTGCGCGAGCGGGACCCGGACGCGCTGGTGTGCGTGGATCAGGAGGGTGGGCCGGTGCAGCGGTTCGGCGCGCCGTGCACGGTCTTGCCGCCGCTCGGTGCGATCGGCCGGGTCCACGACCGTTCCCCGCGGGACGCAGCGGAACTGGCGTTCGCCCACGGCGCGCTGATGGCCGCCGAGATGCTCGCGCTGGGCGTCGATCTGAGCTTCGCTCCGGTGCTGGATCTGGAGCGAGGCTGCGCGGTCATCGGGGCGCGTGCGTTTCATCGCGAACCCGAGGTGGTCGCGGCGCTCGGCCGGCGCTACATTGCCGGGATGCGCCACTCCGGGATGGCCGCCTGCGGCAAGCACTTTCCGGGTCATGGCAGCGTGGTCGAGGACACGCATCACGAAATCGCGCGCGACGAGCGCGACTGGGAACGGATCGAGCGGGAGGACCTGGTCCCGTTTGCCGCCGCGATCGCCGCGGGGCTGCCGGCCCTGATGATGGGGCACGTGTGCTACCCCCGGGTGTGTCTCGAGCCGGCGGGCTATTCGCCGGTGTGGGTTCGGGAGGTGCTGAAACGAGGGCTCGAGTTCTCGGGCGTGGTAATCAGCGACGATCTCGGCATGCGCGCGGCCGACACCGGTTCGCTGACGGATCGGCTGCGAAGCGCGCTGGCGGCCGGCTGCGACCTGGCGCTGGTCTGCTACCCGCACGACGTGCGCGCGGCGCTCGAACGGAAGTCGGCGTTGCCCGCGGCGCCGGCGAACCCGGCGCGGGCGCGGCTGCGGGGCCGGCGCCGCGGTGGCTGGGACGAACTGGCGCGATCATCGGAGGTCCGGCGCTGGCGGGCCGCGCTGGAGCCATTGGGAAAGACATAAGGAAGGGTCAATGCAGGTACTGATCGAGCGATTCTGGGAAGAGATCGGGGGCTACAACTGGATGCTGGTGGCGTTCGTCATCGTGCTGGTCAGCCTCACCGCGGATCTCGTGCAGCGGCTGATCCTGAAGCGCCTGGAAGCGCGCGCCGCGGCCTCGACCAACCTGTGGGACGACGCGTTCGTTCACGCGCTGATCAAGCCGCTGAGCCTGGTGATCTGGATGTTCGGGATCACGCTGGCGGCAAAGGTGGCGTTCAGCCAGGCCGGGCAGGATCCGGAGGTGTTGGAGTTGGTCAGCACGGTCTGGGTCATCGGCCTGGTGGTGGCGGTGACCTGGGTGCTGGTGCGGCTCACGCGCGGGGTCGAGCGCAACCTGGTGGTCAAGCGCGACCCGGAAGAGGCGCTGGACGTGACCACGGTCTCGGCGGTCGGCAAGCTGGTGCGCGCCTCGATCCTGATCACCAGCGCGCTGGTGGTGATGCAGCAGATGGGGCTGGAGATCACCGGGGTGCTCGCGTTCGGTGGCATCGGCGGCCTCGCGGTGGGCCTGGCGGCGAAGGACCTGCTGGCCAACTTTTTCGGTGGCTTTACCATTTACGTGGACCGCCCGTTCAAAGTCGGCGACTGGATTCTGTCTCCCGACCGACAGATGGAGGGCGTGGTCGAGCGCATCGGCTGGCGCCAGACCACGATCCGCAAGTTCGACCGCCGCCCGCTGTACGTGCCCAACGCGACTTTTCTGGCCATCGCGGTGGAGAACCCGTCGCGGATGACCCACCGCCGCCTCAACGAGACCATCGGAATTCGCTACCAGGACGCCGAAAAAATGGAGCCCATCGTAGGCGAGGTCAGGGAGATGCTGAAATCCCACCCGGGCATCGACACCTCGCAGACCCTGATCGTCAACTTCAATGCGTTCGCCGCCTCGTCGCTGGACTTCTTCATCTACGCGTTGACCAAAACCACCGACTGGATCGAGTATCATCGGATCAAACAGGAGGTGCTGTTGAAGATCGAGCAAATCATCCGCGCCCACGGCGCCGAGATCGCGTTTCCGACCTCGACCCTGCACCACGTGGTGCCGCCGGAGTGGGCCGGGCTGCCCGCCGCCGACCGGAGCAGCGAGTGAGACTGAACCTGCCCGAAGGAGCGCGCCTGATCGCCTCCAGAGAAGACATCGAGGCGGCGCTGGACCGAATGGCCGCCGCGATCGCCGCGCGGGTCGGGCGGGAGGAACTGGTGCTGCTCACGGTCATGAACGGGGGCATGATCCCGGCCGCGCTGCTGGCGCTGCGGCTCGAGCTGCCGATCGTGATGGATTACGTGCATGCCGGGCGCTACCACGACGAGCAGGGCGGCGAGGAGCTGAGCTGGCGCGTGCGCCCGCACCTGGACCTGAGCGGGCGCAACGTGCTGGTGGTCGACGACATTCTCGACGAGGGGCCGACCCTGAAGGCGATCGTCGAGTATTGCCGGGCCCAGGGCGCGCGCAAAGTGTATTCGGCGGTGCTGCTGGACAAGCGCCACGACCGCCGCATCGCCGACGCCCAGGCCGATTTCGTGGGCCTGGAGGTCGACGATTACTACCTGTTCGGGTTCGGGATGGACTACCGCGGCACGCTGCGGCACCTGCCCGGCATCTACGCGCTGTCCGAGTCCGAATGAAGCCGGCGGACGAGCGCGACCGCTGCGACCTGGTCGTGATCGGCGGCACCGGCTGGGACGACCCGGATTTTCTGACCAATCAGACCATCGTGGAGATGTCCACGCCTTTTTCCGAATGGCCGCTGGTGATCCAGCGCGGGCGACTCAACGATGGCGACATCGCCTTCATCGCGCGCCACGGCGCCGATCATTCGGTGCCGCCGCACCGGGTGAATTACCGGGCCAATGTCTGGGGCGCGGCGCAGTTGAATCCGGCGATGGTGATTGCTGTCAACGTCGTCGGCAGCCTGAATCCGCGCATGCCCCCGGGCCGGCTGGTGCTTCCGCACCAGGTCGTCGACTACACCTGGGGGCGCGAGCACAGTTTCGTCGGCGACCTGCCGGTGCCGATGCACATCGACTTTACCGTGCCGTTCGACGAGGCGCTGCGGTCACGGATCAAGGCGGCCGATGCCGATCGGTCATTGTCCGATACCGCCGCGGTCTACGGGGTCACCCAGGGCCCCCGGCTGGAGACCCGCGCCGAGATTGCACGGCTCAAGAACGACGGTTGCGACCTGGTTGGCATGACCGCGATGCCGGAGGCGGCGCTGGCGCGGGAGATCGGACTCAGCTACGCCTGCATCTGCGTCGTTGCCAATTGGGCGGCCGGGATCGGTGGGACCGAGCCGATCTCGATGGCGCAGATCGAAGCCAACGTCGAATCCGCTCGAGCCCCACTGCTGGCAATCCTCCGGGGCCTCCTCCAGCGCTAGCCCGCATGCGGCTAGTGTCCTGTTTGGTAAGTTCGTTAACTATCAGAGCGCGCAGGAACACCAAATACAAGGCGTGTACCGCAGGCCATATGTCGATATTGCCAAGGGACACAACGCAGTATTTGGCGTTCCTGCACGCTCCCTACGGGCGCGCCGCACAAGGCCTGGGGCCGCGTTGCGGTTCTTGGCAAGGACCGGGCCATTCCCGGCGAACCGCGCCTTGCCCCAGGCCTTGTGCGGCCCGCTGATAGTCAGCGAACTTACCAAACAGGACACTAGCGCCAGGTCAGAAGCAGGGTGAGCAGCAGTTGCCCGAACCTCAGGCCCGCGAACAACGCCGCTACCGTCAGCGCCACCAGCAGCAACAACTGCGCGGCCGTGGCCAATGGACGGGTCGCGGGCGGCTCGGCGAGCCGACTGCGGGCGACTGCTCTTCGCAGGATTGCGGCGTAACCCAGCCCCAGCACCACGGCCGGGGCCAGGCCAAAAGACAAGACCAATGCCACTATCCCAGCCAGGTGCTCGCGCGCATTCATCGGCGCGAATTGAGCGACCGCACCCAAAATGTCCTGTCCGGGGTAGGCACTCGAGACGTCCTGCGCGAGCACCATCAGAAAGTACGCGATGCCGCTGGCCACCGCCGCGGCCAGCAGCGTCCCGATGGCCACGCCGATGCCAGCCATGAGGCTGGAATCCAGGCGCCGTCCCGCCCGGGCGCCTGCCGCCCATGCGCCCAGCGCGGTGCTGGTGGCGTAGATTGCGAGCAGCCCGGCCACGGCTCCGAGCAAAACGGTGGGGTTGGCCCCGTGCGGGCCGACGATCGCGAACACCAGCGCGTAGGCAATCATGAAACCGACCAGACCGAGCGTGGAGGCGGCGTTCCACGGAACCCGGATTGGTTGCTGAATCGTCATGGGAATGACCGGTACCGCCGATGCGCGGGCTGCGTTGAAGATTATACTTGAGCTCTCCCGGAGAAGCCGTGCGAATGACGCTTTCCGAACTGCCCACACCGTGCCTGGTGCTGGACCGGGCGCGGCTCGAGAACAATCTCCAGCGGATGAGCGCGCGCATGCGCGAGCACGACGTGACGCTGCGCCCGCACGTGAAGACCGCAAAAAGCCTGGAGATCGCGCGCCTGATCTTCGACGGCCGGACCGGCCCGATCACGGTTTCCACGCTGCGCGAAGCGGAGTACTTCTGCGCCGGCGGATTCAACGACATCTTGTACGCGGTCGGCATCGTGCCGGGGCGGCTTCAACGCGCCAAGGCGCTATTGGACGCGGGCTGCGAACTGAAGCTGGTGCTCGACGATGCGAGCGTCGCCGCCGAGGTTGCCACCGCCGGAGTCGACTTCGGGGCGACGTTCGAGGTATTGATCGAGATCGACTCGGACGGCCACCGCGCCGGGCTCGAGCCCGACGACCCGGCCGTGATCGAGATCGCGCGGTTGCTCGACGCGCGCGCCGGGGTCGAGTTCGGTGGCTTCATGACCCACGCCGGCGGCGCCTACGACTGCCGCGGCCCGGACGAGATTCGCCGCCACGCCGCGCGCGAGGTCGAGGCGGTGGTGCACTGCGCCGGCGGGGCGGCCGCCGCCGGCCTGGCGGTACCGCTCATCAGCGTCGGATCGACCCCGACCGCGACGCTGGTCGAGGATCTGAGCGGTATCGACGAGGTGCGCGCCGGGGTTTACGTATTCCAGGACCTGTACCAGGCCGGGCTCGGGGTCTGCCGGATCGACGACATCGCGTTGAGCGTGCTCGCGACGGTGATCGGTCATCGGCGCGGCCGCAACTGGCTGATCGTCGACTCGGGCGCCCTGGCGCTGTCGAAGGACCGCAGCACCGCGCGCCAGGCGGTTGATTGCGGCTACGGACTGGTCTGCACCGCCGACGGCGAGATCGTGCCCGACCTCAGAGTCGAGAGCCTCGATCAGGAGCACGGCCGGATCACGTCCGCGGCCGGCGCGCTGGACTTCGCGCGCTTTCCGATCGGCGCGCGCGTGCGCATCCTGCCGAACCATTCCTGCATCACCGCGGCCGCCCACGACGACTACCACGTGCTGGAAGGCGACCGGATCACCGCAGCCTGGCCCCGCTGCCGCGGCTGGTAACCAACCCTCGGTCGCGTCGGTCACCACCGGGACTTTCTGCAGGGGCGCTGCGCCGGGCGTCGGCTACAATGGTCCGATGAACCGACTGATTGTGATTATTGCCGGGGCGCTGCTGACCGGCTGCGCGGGCGCTGCCGATCGGCCGTTTGCGGTGACGCCGGTGGCTGAGTTCGACGAGCCGTGGGCGATGGCGTTTCTGCCGGACGGCCGGCTGCTGGTCACGGAGAAGCGCGGCCGCTTGTTCGTGGTGACCCGCGAGGGCGAGAAATCAGCGCCGATCGAGGGCGTCCCCGAGGTCGCCTACGGCGGCCAGGGCGGCTTCGGCGACGTCGTGTTGCACCCGGATTTCGCGGCCAGCCGGCTGGTCTATCTGAGCTACGCCGAGGCGGGCACGGGCGGGCGCCGCGGAGCCGCGGTCGCTCGCGCGCGGCTGGATCTGGAGCCTTCCGGCGGCCGGCTGGACGGGCTCGAGGTGATCTGGCGCCAGGACCCCAAGGTCACCGGCGGCGGGCACTACGGGCACCGGATCGCCTTCTCGCCCGACGGCTACCTGTTCGTCTCCTCGGGCGAGCGCCAGAAGTTCACCCCGTCTCAGGACCTGAACCAGAACCTGGGCAAGATCGTGCGCTTGAACCATGACGGTTCGGTGCCAGCCGACAACCCGTTCGCCGATCGGGGCGGGGTCGCCGCGCAGGTCTGGAGCCTGGGCCACCGCAACCCGCTCGGGCTGGCGTTCGATTCCCGCGGCCGGCTGTGGAACCACGAGATGGGGCCGCGCGGCGGTGACGAACTGAACCTCGTCGTGCGCGGCGCCAACTACGGCTATCCGATCGTCTCCAACGGCGATCACTACGACGGGCGCGAGATCCCGGACCACGACACCCGTCCCGAGTTCGCGGCTCCGGCGACCTGGTGGACCCCGGTGATCTCCCCCGGCGGGCTGATGTTCTACTCGGGGGATCTGTTCCCGGACTGGCGCGGCAATGCGTTGATCGCCGGTCTCTCGTCCCGCGCGCTGGTGCGCATCGAGTTTGCCGGCGAGAGCGCGCGCGAGGCGGAGCGCTTCGATATGGGCCGGCGCATCCGCGAGGTCGAGCAGGGGCCCGACGGCGCGATCTGGCTGCTGGAGGACGGCAACGGCGGGCGATTGCTCAAGCTCACTCCCAGGAAGTAGTCAGCTCAATCTGATCGAAGTTTTCCGCGGTCGGGTGGTCGGAGGCGCGGCCGGCGGCGAGCTGCTGCGGGCTCAAGTCGGTTGTGCGCAGCAACCAGCAGGTCTTCAGACCCGCCTCCCGGGCCGCGTCCAGCTCGGCACCGGCATCGGACAGAAACAGCGTGTCGCCACCGGCGGCGCCGATGGCGGCCAGGATCGCGCGGTACGAATCGGCGGCAGCCTTGGGGCCGGAGGTGGTGTCGAAATAGCCGCTGAACAGCGGGGTAAGGTCGCCGGCGTCACTGTAGCCGAACAGCAGCTTCTGCGCCTGTACCGACCCGGATGAAAATACATAGAGCGCCAGGCCGGCATCTTTCCAGGCGCGCAGCTTGCGCGCTGCATCGTCATAGACATGGCCACGGAAGTGTCCCTGACGGTAGCCGTCTTCCCAGATCATCCCCTGCAATGCCTTGAGCGGGGTGATCTTGCGATCCTCATCGATCCAGCGCAGCAGTTCGGCGATGGCGTCCGCATCGCTCAGGGTTCGCCCGACCGTTTCGCTGACGGCCTGCAGCTGGGCCCGCACGGCCGGGTTTGTGGCATGC
>JBFJNB010000031.1:0-11323 GCA_041633655.1 Lysobacterales bacterium
ATGCCGCCGCCGGCGACCGTCTTCAGCGACTCGGTCATCCGGCGCATCCCGTACAGGAACAGCGCCAGCCCGCCGCCGAGCTGCGTTACCAGCGCGCCCAGTTCGATCGTGGGGACGGTCGACATGGCAGCGGCGAACCTATGTCTGATACAGGCCCGCCGGATCGGCGCCGGCGAAGCACGCGTCGATCAGGTAGCGGGGCGCGCGCGGCAGGGACTTCAGCCGCTTCCGGCTGACGATCGGGAAATGCACGGCCTGGTCCAGGTCGGTGGCGATGTAGGTGACGTCCGGATCGCTCAGGTACTTGTTACCGTAGCGCCTGAGCGAGAAGGGCCGCGAGTACGCTTGCAGGCTCAACTCCCCGTCGACGTTGAAGTACACCGGGAAGTACGACAGCGCCAGTTCGCGAATCGACCGGTAAACCGGGGCCCGGAACCGGAGCGAGGTGGTGTTCGACTTGGCCACCGCGCCCCACAGGCCGTCCTCGCGATAGACCGCGATCACGTGGTCGTCGTCGTCGACCGCGCGCAGGTCGACCAGCAGCGGCCGGTGCCCGAGGGCGGCGAGCGCGGTCGCGGCGAACACCGCGCCGTCCATGCAGTGGGCGATACGCTCGCGCACGACGGCGCGGGGACCCAGCGTCCGGTCGGTGCAGTTGTAGGCCAGGGCGTCCAGGTAGTCCTGGATGCCGCTCGGGTCGCTGAATTCAGGCAGCATGATCGTCCCTCGAGTCCGGCGTCGTAGCCCGATGGTGGCATTCGATCCCGCCATTCGTAAAGTAACCCGACTCCTGATCCCGTGTTGCCGCGCCGGCGCGAATCCGGGGATAATCGCGCCTCGTCTCCTCGCGAGCACCCGGATGGACATCTACGTAGCCGGAGTCATCCTGAGCCTCCTCGTCTACGTGGTCGTCGGCAACTACGCCGGCCGCCAGGTGAAGCGTCTCGACGACTATCTCGTCGCCGGGCGGCGCGCACCGACCCTGCTGATCCTCGGAACCCTGATCGCGAGCCTGAACTCTACCGGGCTGTTCCTGGGCGAGGTGGGGTTCAGCTACAGCGGCTACCTGGGACTGTTCATCCTCGGGCTGCCGCTGACGTCGATCGGCTACACCCTGGGCGCGGTGTTCTTCGGGCGATATCTGCGGCGCAGCCGGGTGCTGACGGTGGCCGAGTACTTCGGCCAGCGGTTTCGCAGCCGCCGGGTGCGGGTGGCCGCGGCAATCACCCTGATCGTCGCCCTCGGCGGCTACCTGATGGTGGTCACGCACGGGGTCGCGCTGGTGCTGGGCCAGATCACCGGCCTGCCGCACTGGGCCGCGCTGTGCGTGGCCTGGGTCAGCTATACCCTGTTTACGATGTACGCCGGCTCGCGCGGGGTCGTCATCACCGACACGCTGATGTTTCTGCTGTTCACCTCGGTCGCGTTCGTGGCGCTGTGGTACATCATCGACTCATCCGGCGGGTGGTTTGCGACCGCCCGCGGGCTCGCGACGCTTGAGTCGCGGCCCGACATGATGGCCTGGCACGGCATCACCGGCCCGGATACCGAATGGCCGAGCCCGGTGGAGGCGTTCGCCTGGGTGTCAATCCTGGGGCTGGCCTGGGGCGTCATCTGCGCGGTCGGCCCGTGGCAGGCCAGCCGCTTCCTGATGGCCCGCGACGAGCACGTCGTGATCCGCTCGGCCTGCATCGCCACCGTCACCCTGATCCTGCTGCAGCACGTGGTCTACTACGCCGGCGCCGCGATCAACCTCGGCAACGACGCGATCGACCCGCCCGATCAGGCGATCGTGTGGGCGGCCTTCAACCTGATGCCGGCGCTGGCCGGCGCGCTGCTGCTCGCCGGGATCCTCGCCGCGGGGCTTTCGTCGGCCTCCACGTTCCTGTCCCTGATCGGGTTCAGCGTCAGCCATGACCTCAAGGTCGGTCGCCCGCGCGGGGACGGGGAGACGCTGCGGTTCAGCCGTTCGGTCATGCTCGGCGTCGGCGTGGCCGCGCTGGGGGTGGCGCTGGCGACCCCGCCCGAGATCTTCTGGATCACCTGGTTCGTCGCCACCGTGTTCGCCTCGTCCTGGGGCCCGGTCGCGTTCTTGAGCGTGTGGAGCGATCGGGTCACCGCCGACGGCGCGTTCTGGGGCATCGTCAGCGGGTTTCTGGGCAACGTGCTGGCCAAGCTGGCCGAGGTGGCGGGCTGGATTTCGCTGCCAGGCTACCTCGACCCGGTACTGATCGGCGCGCTGCTGAGCCTCATCGTCGTGCTCGCGGTCTCGCGTCGCGGCGTTGTGACCGACGCCGAGCGCGCGCTTCGCCGGCAGTTGCACCAGGTGCCCGAGGAAAACCTAGACCCGGCGCGCGCGCGCCGCACCCGGCTCTCCGCGAAGCTGCTGATCGCCTACGCCTTCATCGGGCCGGCGCTGGTGCTGTCCCTCTACGTGCGTCCCTATCACCAAGCGGCCGGGCGGCTAGCGGCCGGCCAGTGGCTGGATTTCTCGAGCTTCGACACCTGGCTGCCGCTCTGTTCCGGGTCGGTGCTGCTGGTGACCGGCCTGATCGCACACCGAGCGCTCGGCGGCTATGCAGCCGCGCCGCCGACCGGGGGCGGGCATTCGTGAACCCGACCACTGCAGAGTTTCTGGCCCGCTATCCGGATGACGGCTACCTGCGCTACCACGCGCCCCGCTACGATCTGGCGCTGAGCCTGGCGGGCAAGTTTGGCGAGCCCGAGAGCCGGGTGCTCGACATCGGCCGGTCCCGTTTCGCGCCGATGCTCGCGGCTCACCTGAATGCGACCGTGGACACCCTCGGCTTCGGGTCCGAAGGGAAGACCGACTCAGGCTGGCACTACGAATACGACTTGAACGAAACGGTCGACCCCGCCGGGTGGCGCAGCGACCTGGGGTCCTACGACCTGATCGTTTTTTGCGAGGTCCTGGAGCATCTGTATACCTCGCCCCGCGCGGTGCTGTCGTTTCTGAAGTCGCTGATGCGGAAAGGCGCGCACCTGATTCTGCAGACCCCCAACGCGACGGTGCTGCACAAGCGCATCCAGTTACTCATCGGACGCCAGCCGTTCCAGTTGATCAGCGAGCGGCGCGACAACCCCGGTCACTTTCGCGAGTACACCCGTCGCGAGATCGTACGCTTCTTGGCGGACGCGGAACTGGACATCGTTCGCTTTCACTACGGCAATTATTTCGATTATCGCTACACGGACCACGTCGCCCACGGGGCGCGCGAGCGCCCGGCGCTCAAGTGGATCAACCGGTTCTACGCGCTGCTGCCGGGAAGCATGAAACCGGGGATGACGTTCGTTGCGCGCGCCCGTCAGGCCGGCTTCAGCAGCCGGGAATCGACCTCGTAGGTCGAGCCGTTGGTCGCCTCCAGGTTGACCTCCCAGATCTCCTCGTCGGGAAGGCTGGTCCGCTCCAGTCCGGGCAGCGCGCGCTCGTCGTCCACCTGGATGCCCCAGACGCGCACGTGGCGTACCCCCTTGACCGGGATGCGCCGTGCATCGAACCGCTGGCGCAGGCCGGGATCGACGCCGTCTTTCGCCCAGCGCGCATATCCGCGGTTGACGATCGCTTCGACCTCGGGTGGCATGGACGGGTTGGCTCGGTCCTCGCTCATCGGTGTTCTCCGCCGCTCGTCGGTACCGTTTTAGCCTTCGGACTCTAGCAGCGGAAATCCATCACCGGTATCCGGGTAATCCACAGTCGCCGCGCGGCGGCGGTTACAGCCAAGGGGCGCCCAGCGCGACCAGACCCGCGGCCAGGACCGCGGCGGCCACCGCGGGCTTCCAGCCCGATTGCGCTGCCACCGCCCGCTCCTTCGGATCGATGCCCTGTGCCGCAAAGCTCCGCGCCAGGGCCACCGCGATCATCGGCTCGAGGTATTTGAACTTCGCAAAGCGTCGGGACTCGCGCACGTAGGGCAGCTTGATCGCCTGCCGGAGCTGGGCTTCCGGCGCCAGCGCGGTGAGCCTGTCGAGCCTCTCCCGCGGCAGGGGCTTCAGCACGAAGGCATCGTCGTCGGGGGCTTCGGCCGAGGGATCACGGGTCGCGAATTCGTCTCTGCTCTCCCCCCAGGTGAGGACCACGGCGCGGGGGGAACGCATCTCCAGGGCCGTGCGCAACTCCCAGCCGATGAATTCGCTGACCTCGCTGACGTCGATGATGATCGCGTCGGCCCGCTCGATGCCGAGCCGAACCGCATCCTGCCACCGCGCGTCGGGCACCGTCATGACCCGAACTCCGCCGTAGAGCCCCCGGCCGTGCTTCAAGGCCTCGATCAGCCGGGTCAGGCGTTCGGGAAAGCTCGACTCGGTCAGGCGCGCCACATTGAGCGCGGTCAGAAACCGGCTGCTCAGCCGGAACCACACCCACAACGAGACCAGCAGCGCGAGCCCGACCGCCGGAATCGGTGGGAAAACGCCGCTGGGCAAGACCAGGGCAAGCGCCAGGGTGGTGGCGAAAACCAACGGCAACAAAACCCAGCTCTGAAAGACGGCCGAGGCCGCCGACGGCGCTCCCCGAAACGAACCGTCCTGGATCGTCAGCGGATTGCCCAGCCCGCGCGCCGCCCGGCCGACGTATTGCGAGAGCACGGTCAGCGAAGCGTCGCGCTCCCGAAAGCGGCGCAGGACCAGCACCAGGCCGGCGCGGTTGGCCTTCCAGCCCTCGATCAGCATCGCCAGGCTCTGGTAGGCGAGCAGGCACAAACCGGCGATCGCGGCCAGCGCGGTCAATTCGCCGCCGAGGATCAGCGCGTTGCGCGCGGGAACGAAGATGAAGTAGGCGAGCAGTGCGATCCCTGCGGCCAGCTTGTAACGCCGGGTGCCGGCCAGCATCCGGTCGCGCTCGGCAATGATCTGCTGGGCGCGTTCGGCCCCCTCGCCGCGGCCGAACATCAGCCGATCGAAGGTTTGCTCGGCTTGCCGCCGCAGCGATTCGGCGTCGGCATCGGTGGCCGGCTTGCGCCCCGTTTCCGAGTTCTTCATTCCGGGACGACTGTCGGGCTGAGTCCCGTCGTAGGCGTCCCAGTCGGGGAACCGGTAGTGGGCCTGAATCGCGCTCCAGAGCTCGACTGTCAACGGGGTGGCGGCAAAGGCGAGCAGCGGACCGAACACCAGCCACGCAAATACCACCACGAATATCACCTCGTCCGGTTCCGCTTTGCCGGCCACGATCAGCGGTACTCCAACCACCAGGCCCATAACCGTGGTGATCATCACGACGAGGATCAGCGTACCCCAGCGCATGGCCCTGCCGAGTCGATCCCGGCTCAGAAAAAGCGGCGGCGGGATCTCCCATCCCAGCTTCCAGTAGAGTCGCCAGAGCGGCGGAACGGCCGGAAGCTTGTGCGACGGCTTCGAAGGAACGACAAACTTGGCGATTCCGAGGCGCTTAAGGTGGGCCTCGTAGGCGCGGACCTTGGCGGCGAACTCCATCGGCGTCCCCCCTCTAATTGAACGCGCGGCCCAGTATATCGCAGCACCGGAGCGTGGCACCGCTCAGGGGTCGAGAGTCAGCGTGATCGCCATGGCGAGTCCCGCCGTCGCGCCGCGGTAGTTACCGGCGCTACTCGAAACCGTCGCTGAAAATATCCTCGGGCGGCGGGCCCCCGGCGGCGGTCTCGGCCCAGAAGCCGCCGCGCAGTTCGAACTCGCCGGCGGCCAGCGTCTCCTCGGCATCGGGTTGGCCGAGGGTCGCCTGGAGGTGAAAACCGCCGCCGGTCAAAACAGCGCTGCCGCCATCCATCGTGGGGCGTTCGATCGCGAAGCTTCCACCGGCCAGGACCGGCCCATCGACCGGCGCAGGCGCGGCCAAGAAATGGCTTAGGAAGATGAGTAGCAATGTCATCGGCGCTTCCCCCGCTCAGGGCAACAGCGTGGTCACGGTGTAGCGCACGCGCACGTTGTAAAGCCGGATGTCGCCGGTTGAAGACTCGCCGGTGTCGACCTCGACTACGTAGCTGTAGTTCTCGTTGTCGATGGTGGCGCTGTTGATGGTCGAGTCGGTCAGTTCCTGGAGACTGGCGTTGGCGGTCGAGGTCGAGACCTCGGCCATCGCCACGGTATCCAGGTTCCCGAATATCCCGCGCCGGCGAATGCGCACCTTGATGTCCTGGAAGTTGTCGTTGTCCAGCACCACGACGCGGAGCTGGTTCACGACCGCGCCGTGCGGCAGATGCAGCCCGACCGCGAACTCCTCATCGTTGGTGCCGATGACGTTGGTGGCCCGCAAGTGTCCGCCGTCGCTGCGATAGTCGGTTGAGCTTTCGGTCGGGACGAACTCGGACGCGGCGAAGGTCTTCCAGCGGGTCGCGGCGTTGTCCAGCGTAATGGCGCCGCGCGCGAGGATGTCGCCCTGGACCAGCAAGCCCTCGGCCGGCGTGGACGATGTGTTCACCCCGACCGAGACGCCGCCATGGTCGTAAACGCGCAGGCGCGTGGCGCCGTCGATCTGCACCCTGAGCGCATTCCGGCCTGCGGGCGCGTTCAGGTGCAGGAAGTCGCTGGGGCTGTTCACGCCGATGCCGACGCCGTCGGCCACGTCGATCAGGAACTGGCTGGCCGCGGTGCTGGCGAACGCGCCGCCGCCGTCGTTGAACACGAAGGTGTTGGCGTGCAGCGCCTGCGCCTGGTGGCCGGCGGCGAAGCTGCGCTCACCGTCGGCGACGTTGGATTGTCCTCCGGGCACTGTCGCGTTGTCGCCGCCGACCGAGTTGCTGGTGCCGCCGCCGATGGTGCCGGCGGTGCCGGTGACCGAATGGCTGCTGCCGCCGCCGATGGTGGCGTTGCCGGCGTTGATCGTGTGTCCGAGCCCGCCGCCGATGGTGCTAGTCTGGCCGCTCAGGATTTCATTCGGCGCGGCCAGCACCCCACCGCCGGAGATCACCGATCCAACCGCGGTGGACCCGATCTTGTTGTTCGGGTGGCCGCCGGTGATCGCCGGGCCGCTGGGTCCGGCGCTGGTCAACCACTCGCTGCGCCAGGTGCGCTGGTTGTTGACGTGGAGCTGCAAGGCAACGTCGTCGGTGGTGCCCAGGAAGTGCGTGCCCGCGGTGGTGCCGGCGTTGCCGGTCAGCGACCAGCCGCCGGTCGCCACCACGGGCTCGCAGGTGACGCCCCCGCCGCTGGAAATCTCGCGAATCGCCGACCCGGCCGAACAGGTGCCCACGACCCGCCACTGGACGGTGTTGGAATTGACGTCCGCGTTGCCGATGCTGCTGTCGGCGATGTGGCTGCCGTCGATCGAGCCGCCCTCGATTTCCGAGGCGCCGACGCTGCTGGCGGCGATGTGATTGCCGTTGACCGCGTTGACGGCGATATCGGCGCTGCCGATGCTGCCGTCCAGGATTTTTGCGGAGTCGATCGCGCTGCTGCCGATATGGGCGTTGGCGATCGACCCGTTGACGATATTGAACCCGGTGATCGAATTGGCATCCACGCTGAACGCCCGGTACGCGAATGGAGCGGCCTTGACCGCCTGGCGAGGGGTCAGCACGGCGTACATCCCGACCCCGGCCGGTCGAACCAGAATCTCGAGATAGAGGTCCTGGTCGAGCAGAAACACCGGCAGGGCCAAGTCGAAATCGAAAATACCCTCGCTGACGGCGATCGCTCCCAGCACCTCGGCGGCCAGCTGCATCCCGTCGGTCGGGGCGTCGTAGACATGGACCTCGAAGTCGAAGCTGCCGTTGGCCGGCGCGCCGTCCTGATTTAGAGAGCCCTGGTAGTTGAAAACGAACGGCGGGTTGGAGGCCGCGGCGCGAAGCCCTTGGTGGGCGATCGAAAAAAGTACGGTTAGAAGCAGGATTCGACGAAGCATGACGTTTCCCCTCTCAGGATTCAGCCCCACGCGGGCTCGGTAATATGCAAGCGCCACGGCGCGCCCCCGGGTTCGGTCTGAAGCGCCCATCCGGTGCCCCGCGGCAGCACGATCTGGCGCGGCCGCAGCACCTCGAACGCGTCGTTGAGTCCGCTGCGCCGCAGCCGGAATTCGAGGTAAAGCGGCCGCTGCCGCTGGAGCCGGAGATCTATCGAGATCGCGAACCGTCCTCGTTCCACCGACACCGCGTGGAACACGCGACGATCGACGAACGCGCCCCCGCGAGACTCCAGGTGCACCAGCACCGCCAGGTCGACCCGATCGGTCAGCGGCCGGCCGGCGTAACTGAGGTAGCCTTCGAGCTCGGTCGGGGCCGTGGCACGAAACGGCAATAACAGCAGGATCAGGATCAGCGCTTGCATGCGCCGCAGCGTGCCGCCGACGGGGTCTCGAAGTCCTTACCGATTCTTGACCAGACCTTGACCGCGGCCCCGGGCCGGGCCTGGATCGCGGGTCGAAACGATCGTATCTTTGGCGGAGCACGATGGAACAACGAACAGGACCGCGGCAACCAGCCGAGCGTTATCGGATCGGCGACCTGATCTTGAGCGCCGGCACGCGTGAACTCGTGCGCGGCGACCGGCGACTGAAGCTGCAGCGGCGGGCCTTCGACGCGCTGCTGCACCTGGTCCGGCATCGTGACCGGGTGGTCGACAAGGACGAGCTGTGGCGCGACGTATGGGAATCCCGGCCAGTGTCCGACTCGGTCATTCCGCGCGCGATCAGCCGGGTCCGCCATGTGCTCGGCGACGGGGATGAATCCTGGATCCAGACCGTGCACGGGGTGGGCTACCGGTTCGTGCGGCCGGTCGAGCCGCTGGCGGAAGAGGACCCGGCCGGCACCACGCCGCCGCGCGCGCGTGCCCTGGCCCGGCCGATCGCGCTGGCGCTGCTGCTGGTCGGGCTCGGAACGGCCCTGGGACTGTGGCTGCGGGCGCCGCCCGCCCCGCCGCGGATCGCGATTCTTCCGGTCGAGGTTGAACCCGGTGCCGAGCTGGAGTGGATTCGCTTCGGCGTGCTGCCGCTGATGGAGCAGGCGCTGGCCGACGAGGGCCTGCCGCCGGTACCCAGCGGCGCGATCCGGGCGACGTTGGCCCGCCACGAGGGGGTCAGCGACCGCGCCGAACAGGCCCGCATCCTACGCCTGACCCACGGCGCCGACCAGGTCTGGCTGCCGCGGCTGCGCCTCGAGGGCGGCCAGTACCAGCTCACCCTCGGCCGCCTGGGCAGCGACGCTTCGGTGTCGGTCGCGGGCAGCGATCCGGTGCTGGTCGCCGTCGGCGCTACCACCCGCCTGCGGGAGTCGGTGAACTGGCGCACCGACCGCAACCGTCCCTACCGCAAGGTCATCACCGACGATCCTTTCGTCAACGAGGCCTACGCGCGCGGCCTCGACGCGCGCCTGCGCAGCGACTGGGAGGCCGCCGAGGCTTTCCTCGAGACCGTGCTCAGCGCCGCTCCCGATCTGCACTGGGCCAAATATCAGCTCAGTCTGTGTACGCGCCGCCTGGGCCAGTGGGACCGAACCGCGCGGCTGAACGAGGAAATGCTGGCCGCCGCGCGCGACATCGGCGACCGCGAGCTGGAAGGCTCGGTGCAGAGCACCTCGGGCACGCTGGCATGGCGGCTGGGCGACCTGAAAGCGGCCGAGCAGTGGTATCTGGAGGCGGAGCAGACCTTCGAGGCGATCGACAGCCGGCACAGCATCGCCAGCGTCTACACGAATCTGGCCATTCTCGCGAGCGTGCGCGGACAATTCGATGAAGCCGAGGCACTTTATGGCCGCGCACTCGGCCGCTATCGGGAGCTCGCCGACGCGTACAACGAGTCGGCGGTGTTGAAGAACCTGGGCCTGATGCACGTCGATCGTGGCGATCTGGTGCGGGCGCGCGATTACGTCGAACGATCGCTTCGGATTCGCCAGCGCCTGGGGCTGGAGCGCGAGGTCGCGCTGGACCTGAGCGCGCTGGCCGACATCGACGCGCGCGAGGGCCGCTGGCCGCAAGCCCTGGGCGGCCACCGGCGGGCGCTCGAGGCGGCCCGCAAGGCTGGCGACCGGATCAACGAAGCCGAGTCGTTGGCCGACATCTGCCAGATCCATCGCCACCAGGGGCAGTTGGACGCCGCCCGGGAGGTCTGCGGCGAGTCCCTGTTCGTGGCGCGCCAGATCGCCAATCCGGCGGCCGAGGCCAAGGCCCTGCTGATCCAGGCGCAGATCGAACTGGACGCGTCGCGATTCGGCCCGGCCGCCGAACTCAACGACCGCGCCGGGGCGATGTATCGCCAGTTGGGCTATGCCGACGGGATAGCCCACACGACACTGCTGGAACTGGAACTGGCGCTGGCGCAACAGCCGGACGCGGATTACGGGGCGCTGCTGGGGCGGGCCGGCGAGGCCTGCGAGGAGGCCGGCAACGACCTTCACTGCGCCCGCTGGCGGTCGCTCCAGGCGCGTGTCCTGGGGCGGGCGGGCGATCTCGACGGCGCCCTCGAATCCTGGGCCCGGGCGCTGGAATTGGTCGACGGCAGCCGCAATCCGCTGGCGCGGCTGGATCTGCACAGCGCCCACACCGAGTGGGCCATCGATCAGTCGCTGGACACCGACCGATTCGCCGAAAGCCTTGCCGTGGTCGAGTCGAGCGCGCTCGAAACCGCCGCCAGCCAGCGCGCCCTCGCCCTCTATTTCGCGCGCTCGGGCCAGCGCGAAAAGAGCCGGCGCGCCGCCGGCAAGTGGCGCGAACTGGCCGGTCAGGCGTGGAGCGAGCGCGATCAGGAACGGTTCGACGCGCTCCTCGATGGAAGCCCGTGAAACCTCCGATCTGCGAACTCTGCGGTGAGCGCTTCGACCCCCGAGAGGGCGGGGGCGCGGTCACGTTTGCCGACTACCAGCCGCTGCCCGAGGGCATGGCCGGTCATCCAACGGGGCTCGAGTGGTTCTGCGACCGCCACCACTCGCGCGCCGAATCCTTTCGCGGCCTGCCCACCGCGGAAGCGTTGAAACGCCTCTAGGGTTCAGTTGCCCGACTCGAACCCGTTGAAAAAGATCTCGCCCTCAGGCCGGATCGTCAGCACCGTCGTGAACGGCAGACCGACCGCGGCGTTCTGGACGTTGGTCAGGCTCAGCTCCAGCGTTTCGCCGGCGTCCGTGTCCTGATCGGCCACCACCGTCACCGGCACGTCCGCGGTGGTCATGCCCGGCGGGATCACGACCGACGCGGACAGGGAGTAGGCCGCGGCACTCGTTTCAACATCATCGATAGGGTTCCTTTTATTCACCGGCCTCGGTTTCCCGTACACAGTAAAGCGTAAACGCCGTCGCCGGCGGGTCATCGTGCTTGACCGGGTTCCAGGGTCGCCGATGCCGCCGGCCGCCGCACGCCGCGTGGTCGCGGGATTCGTCACCGTGGTTGCAGACTCCAGCGCCGTTCCGGC